>JAEWJD010000094.1 GCA_023386765.1 Pseudomonadota bacterium
GGGCTTCATCAAGGCGCAGGTCGACTCCTGCGGCAGGGTGTAGATCTGCTCGCCCGGCACCTGCGCGATCAGCTTGTAGTAATCCCAGGGCCCCTTGGACTCGGCCGGCGTCTTCACCTGCATCAGGTACATGTCATGCACCATCAGCCCGTCGGCGCGGATCTTGCCGTCCTTGACGAACATGTCGTTGACCGGATTGGCCTTGAGCCACTTCATGACCGTATCGCCATCGGTGCTCTGGGTGGCGGCCACCGCTTTCAGATAGGTCGAGGCGGCCGAATAGTCACCTGCCTGCAGCATCGACGGCTTTTTCTTCATGCGCGTCTCGAAACGCGATGCCCATTGACGCGAGGCATCGTCCTGATCCCAGTACCAGGCGGTCGTCAGGTACATGCCCTGCGCGGCCTGCAGCCCCAGCGCATGCACATCGGTGATGATCACCAGCAGCCCGGCCAGCTTCATGGACGGCGTCAGGCCGAACTCGGCAGCCGCCTTGACCGCGTTGCTGGTGTCATTGGCCGAGTTGGCCAGACCCAGCACCTTCGCGCCGGAGGCCTGCGCCTGCAGGATATAGGAGGAGAAATCGGCCGTATTCAGCGGATGGCGCACCCGCCCCTTGACGTTGCCCCCGTCGGCCTGCACCACGGCCGAAGCGTCGCGCTCCAGCGCATGGCCGAAGGCATGGTCCACGGTCAGGAAGAACCAGTCGCTGTCGCCCTCCTTGAGCATGGCGCGCGCGGTGCCGCGCGCCAGCGACACCGTGTCATAGGCATAGTGCACCGTGTACGGCGTGCACTGCGCATTGGTCAGCTCGGAAGCGCCCGCGCTCACCACAAAGAACGGCTTCTTCTTCTCATGCGCCACCTTGGCCACCGCCAGCGCCGCCGCCGAGTTGGCGCCGCCGATCAGCATGTCCACGCCCTTCTGGTCGAGCCATTCACGCGCCCGCGCCGAGGCGATATCGGCACGGTTCTGGTGGTCGGCCACCAGCAGCTCGACCTTCTTGCCCGCCACGCTCGCCCCGGCGTCCTCGATGGCCATCTTGATGGCCTCGGCCCCGCCCGGGCCGTCGGCGTCGGCCGACAGGCCCGACATGTCGGTGATGAAGCCGATCCGGATCACTCCGTCATCGGCGAATGCCGCGCCGCCGAAACCCAGCGCTGCGGCCAGCGCGAGTGCGCACCCTGTCATTTTCATTGCGATGTCCCCTTGTTGGATAAGACCGCGGCTGACGCCACGGTTCAGAACTCGACCTGATCCCGGCCTTTGAGTTGCAGAATGGCGCGCGCCTCATCCGGCGTAGCCGGTTGCAGTGAGAGCCCTTCCAGGATGCCCCGGATACGGCGCACCTGATCGGCATTGGACTGGGCCAGCTCGCCCGGGCCATCCCAGAGCGAATCCTCCAGCCCCACCCGGACATTGCCGCCCAGGGTGGCCGACATGGTCACCAGCGGCGTCTGCCGGCGGCCGGCGGCCAGCACCGACCACACATAGTCCTCGCCGAACAGACGATCCGCCGTGCGCTTCATCATCATGACGTCTTCCGGATGCGTGCCGATGCCGCCCCGGATACCGAACACCGACTGGATCAGGAACGGCGGCTTGAGCAAGCCGCGATCGACGAAGTGCGCCGCCGTGTACAGATGACCGATGTCATAGCACTCGATCTCGAAACGCGTGCGGTTGCCGTTGCAGGCCGTCAGGATCTGCGCGATGTCCTTGAAGGTGTTCTTGAAGATCAGGTCCTCGCTGCCGGCCAGGTAGGGTTCCTCCCAGTCGTGCTGGAACTCCTTGAAGCGGCCCAGCAGCTCATACATGCCGAAATTCATCGAGCCCATGTTGAGCGAGGCCACCTCGGGCTTGAACCGCAAGGCCGGTGCCATGCGGTCGGCCAGCGGCAGCACCGGCGAGCCGCCGGTGGTGATGTTGATCACGGCATCCGTCGCCGCCTTGATGCGCGGCAGGAACTGGGCATAGAGTGCCGGGTCCTGGGTCGGGCGGCCCGTGTCCGGCTCGCGCGCATGCAGGTGCACGATGGCCGCGCCAGCCTCGGCCGCCTCGATCGCCGATTGCGCGATCTGATCGGGCGTCACGGGCAGATAGGGCGACATCGACGGGGTGTGCACCGATCCCGTGATGGCGCAGGTAATGATGACCTTGTTGCGGGGTGTTTTCATCGGCCTGGAACCTGAAAGTCCCGCGGCGCGGGACGGGTTGCTCAAAGGCCCGGCTGTCTCCTCCGGGGCCGACCCATTCTGTCCCATGGGCCAGGCCCTGTCACCTGAAGAGAAATTATCAACTGATAGGAAATCCGGTGCTGCGGCGCAACGAGAACGCCGCCCCCTTGGCCCTCAGGCAATGGCCTTGCTGGACGTCATGCCGCCATCGATGGTCACGATGACCCCGGAGGTATACGCCGAGCGCGGCGACGCCAGGAAGACGAACAGGTCGGCCACCTCCTCCACATGCGCCGCCCGCCCCCGCGGCAACTTGGCGAGGAACTCGCCATAGCGCGCCTCATCGCCCAGCTGATCGCGTGCGCGAACACGCAGCATCTGCTCGATCCGCGCGGTGGCGACCGGCCCCGGGTTCACCCCCAGCACCCGGATGCCATCCCGCAGGCTGCGCCCGCCCAGGGCGCGCGAGAATGCCATCAGGGCGGCATTGCCGGTGGTGCCGGCGATGTAGTCGAAGTCATAACTTTCGCCGCCGCTGCCGATGTTGTTCAGGATGACGCCCTGCCCGCGTTCGCGCATGCAGCGGTAGAAAGCCCGCGTCACGTCGATATAGCCCATCACCTTGAGCTCCCAGCCGGCCCGCCAGCGCGTCGCATCCACGCTCCAGAGGTCACCGGCCGGAATGCCACCGGCATTATTGACGAGGATATCCACCTCGCCCCAGGCGCCAGCCAGTTCCTCGGCGCTGCCCGGGGCCGTCAGGTCCCGGGCCTGCACGGCCACCTGCACCCCGTACTGCGCCTGCAGTTCGGCCTGCAAGGCCTGCAACCCGTCGGCCGAGCGGGCCACCAGTACCAGTTGGCAGCCTTCGCGCGCGAAAGCCCGCGCCAGCCCGGCACCGATCCCCTGCGAAGCGCCGGTGATCAATACCGATTTACCACGCAATTCCATATCCATGGCGGTCTCCCCTCAATCGTTGCAATCCAGTACCAGCAACGCCTGGCACAGGGCGTTCACGCGCGCCTTGAGCGGGCCGTGCAAGGGTGCCGCCTGGTAATGATCGTGGGCCGCCGCATCCACGAAATCACCCACGAAGGCATGGGTGTAGGGGCCCGCGCGATCGGCCAGGTTGGTGACGAAGCGCAGGCGTATCACCCCCGGCAATTGCCGTTCGATTTCCTCGCAGGCGCGCACCAGATAGGCGTGGTCGGCGGGGTCCAGCGCGGCTTTGAACGCCACCATGACGACATGATGAAACATGCTATCGGCTCCTTGGCGGCCTCAGGAAATGGTGAGCCCGCCGTCGACCGCCAGGATCTGGCCGGTCGTCGAGCGCGAATCGCTGCAGGCGAGAAACAGCGCAGTGCGGGCGATGTCTTCCGGCTGCACCAGTCCGAACAGCTGCCCTTGCAGCGAGCGCACCGTCACGCCATCGTCCTGCAGCAGCTTCAGCACCCGCTCGGTCGCCGTCGCCCCCGGCGCCACCGCGTTGACCCTGATGCCCTGGGCCGCGTACTCCACCGCCATGGAGCGGGTCAGGGCGCTCACGCCGCCCTTGGCCGCCGTATAGGCATCCTTGCCGTGGGTACCGATGAGCGCGAAGATGGAGGTGCTGTTGATCACGGAGCCGCCGTGGCCGGCGTCGATCATGGCCTGGATGCCATAGCGGCAACCCAGCCAGGTACCGAACAGATCCAGCTTGATCTTGTCCCAGAACTCCTGCACCGGCGTCTCCGTCACCCGCCCGTCGCGCACGGTCGAGCCGCCGGCATTGTTGTACAGCACGTCAAAGCGGCCATAGGCCTGCAGGGTGCCGCGAACGGCCTGCTCCACGCTATCGGCATCCGTGACATCGGTGGCCACGAAGCGAGCCTGCGGACCGCCCTGGCGCGCCACCAGGGCCACCGTCTCCTCACCGGCGGCCGCATCCCTCTCGGCCACCACCACCTGCGCGCCCTCGGCGGCGAACAACAACGCGCTGGCGCGCCCGATCCCTGCGCCGCCTCCCGTGATGAAGGCAACCTTTCCTTCCAATCGGCCCATGTCCGGCCTCCTTGATCGTCGATATCTACGTGTCAAATGCCCAGATAGGCCTTGCGTACCGCTTCGCTGCTGGCCAGTTCGGCCGCCGGGCCACGCAGCTCGATCTCGCCACGCTCCAGAATGAAAGCGTCATCGGCGATATCCAGCGCCATCTCGGCGTTCTGCTCCACCAGCATGACGTCCACGCCATCGCGGGCGATGTCCTGGATGATGCCGGCGATGGTGTCCACGATGGCCGGGGCCAGGCCGATGGTGGGTTCGTCCAGCAACAACAGCCGTGGCTTGGCCATCAGGGCACGCCCGACCGCCACCATCTGCTGCTGCCCGCCGCTGAGGCTGCCGGCCTGGGACTTCAGGCGCGTCTTGAGGGCTGGAAAGCGCTCCAGCACCGTTTCCAGACGCGCCTGGATGGCCTGGCGGTCGGTCTCCAGGAACGCCCCCAGCTCCAGGTTCTCGCCCACGGTCATGCCCTTGAAGAGCCGCCGCCCCTCGGGCACCAGCACCAGCCCGCGCGCCACCAGGGCATCCGGGGCCATGCCGGTGATGTCCTCGCCGTGATAGCGAATCCGCCCGCCCGACGGCGCCACCAGGCCGGTGATGGCCTTCATGATGGTGGACTTGCCCGCGCCGTTGGAGCCCACGATGGTGGCGATCGAACCACGCGCCACCGTGAAACTCACCCCATTAACCGCCGGCACGATGCCGTAGCGCACTGCCAGCCCCTCGACCTCCAGCGCGCTGCCCTTATTGCCGTTCATGTTTCTTCCCCAGATAGGCCGCGATCACATCCGGATTGGATTGAATCTCCTGCGGCGAGCCCGACGCCAGGAACACCCCGTAGTCCAGCACCACGATGCGGTCGCAGATATCCATCACCGCCTTCATGTTGTGCTCGACCAGCAGCATCGAAATGCCGTACTCCTCGCGCATGCGCCGGAAGATCTTCAGCACCGCCCCCACCTCCGTCTGGTTCAACCCGGTCAACGGCTCGTCCAGGCACAGCAGCCGGGGACGCGCGGCGAAGGCGATCGCCATGCTGACCAGCCGCTGCAGACCATGCGACAGGTTGCCGGCAATTTCATCCAGCACCTCGCTCAGCCCCATCAGTTCGGCCGTCCCGCGCACCCGGGCATCCCGCTCGGCCGGGTTGCGCGTGGAGGCGAAGGTGCCGACCACGATGTTGTCGTAGACCGTCATCTCGCGCAGCATGCTGTCGTGCTGGAAGGTGCGCACCAGCCCGCGCCGGGCGATGCGCGCGGCCGGCAGGCCGGTGATGTCTTCGCCCAGGAAGGTCAGGCGTCCGCCCGAAGGCTTGTAATAGCCGCTGACCACGTTGAAGGTGGTGCTCTTGCCCGCACCGTTGGGGCCGATCAGGCCCAGGATCTCGCCACGGCGCACCTCGAAGCTGAGATCCTTGACCGCGACCAGCCCACCGAAACGGCGGCTCATGCCTTCCACATTAAGAAGAATTTGCGATTCCATCATTCACCTCAGGCCTGTGGCTTGGTCAGGGCATTGACCTTGGTCACGCGCGGCCTGAACCACCGCCCCAGCCCGATCAGCCCGCCCGGCATCAGCAACACCGACAACACGATGGCCGCGCCGTAGAAAATATGCTCGTAGGGACCAAAGCTGAGCGCAAACTGCCCCAGCAGCGTCAGCACCACAGCCCCCACCACGGCCCCCATCAGGCGGGCCTCGCCGCCGACCTTCAGGTATGCCAGCGCATAGACGGCCAGCAGGAATCCGAAATCACCCGGGCTGATCACGTTGTTGGCAAAGGCCAGCAGTCCGCCGGCCAGGCCCGCCACCAGCGAGGCGATCGCCAGGCAGGCCACCTTGGCCATATGCACATTGATGCCCACCGTCTCGACCAAGGCGTCGTTATTGCGGATGGCGACGATGACCTTGCCGAAATCCGAACGCTCCAGCCACCACAACCCCCACAACAGGGCCACCACGATGGCCACGGTAAGCGCCGGGTACCAGCCGTCCAGATAGGCCGGCGGGAAGATCCCCACCAGGCCCGAGCTGCCGCCGATGGCCTCGGTCTTGGTGTAGATCATGCGCAGCACCTCGGTGAAGGCAAAGCTGATCAACATGAAATACGGGCCCTTGGCGCGCAGGGTAATGGTGCCGAACACCACGCTGACCCCTCCGGCGAACAGGCCGCCGGCCAGCAGTGCCACCCAGAACGGCCACTCCAGGTTCACCGAGGCGACCCCGGCCATGTAGGCACCCAGACCGACAAAGCCGGCCACCGCGAAGTTCAGTTCGCCGATCAGGGTCACGAAGCGGAAACTGGCCGTGATCAGCACATTGATCGCCAGCCACAGCGCCAGGCTGGCAGCCAGGCCGCCGCCCTGCAACAGCGCGGCCGCCAGCAGGACCACGGCGATCGAGGCCGCGGCCGGCAAAGAATAGGATTTAGCCATGACCGAGAATCCCCTTCGGACGGACAAGAAGCACAAACATGGTCAAGGCGAACATGGTGATGGTCGCCCAGGTCGGGTCGAAGTAATAGCCGCCCACGCTCTCGATCACCGCGATCAGCACACTGCCCAGGATGGCGCCGGGAATGCTGCCCAGCCCGCCGATCACGATGGCGATGAAGCCGCGGATCAGGTAGTCGTTGCCGATGATGGGGCTGGACACCGTCACCGGCGACAGCAGCACCGCCGCCACGGCGGCCAGCCCGGTTGCGATCAGGAATCCGATCAGCGCGATACGGCGGTAAGGGATCCCCTGCAGCATGGCGGCCTCGTGGTCCTCGGCCACTGCCCGCAAGGCCTTGCCCAGGCGGCTGGAGGCGATCGTCCAGCACAGGGCCCCCGCCACCAGCAAGGCGCAGCAGGTGATGACCAGCCGCTGCAGCGTGATGTAGGCACCCAGCACATTGACGGTTCCCTCGATCAGGGTGGGCAGACGGCTGGGCACGCCGCCGAACAGCTCCAGGAAGATCCCCTGGAGCAACAGCGACAGTCCCACCGACACCACGAAAGAACCTGTCATGTCGCGCTGGAAGCGCTTGAGCGCGAACTTGTAGATCACGCCCCCCAGCAGCAGCGTGCAGGAAATGCCCAGCACCGCACTCAAGGCATAGGTGGCCACCAGCGGCACGTTGGCGCCCAGCAGCACCGGCACCAGCACGCCCATCACCAGCAAGGGCAATGTGAAGAACTCACCATGCGTGAAGTTGACGATACGCATGACGCCGAAGATCAGCGTCAGGCCCAATGAGAACAGTATGTAGGCCGCAGCGATCTGCAGACTGTTCATGAGTAATTGCATGTAGACGTCCAACGTGTCTCCCCCTGTTATTCCATGCCGTGGCGCATCAGGCTCAGCGCTTCGCGTCCAGGCGCTGCTGCAGCTCGGTCGGGATGACCCGCTCGACCTCGACCAGCTTGCCGTCCTGGATCTGCGTGATCATGATGGGCACCAGCATCTGCTGCGGCGCGCCATAGGTCGCCGCACCGCCAAAGGCCGTCTTGCCATAAGACGTGTCAAAGACGATGGTCGGCATTACCTTGAGGATCTGCTCCGGATCGATGCTTTGGGCCGCCTCCATGCCTGCCTTCAGGGCATAGACGGAGTCATAGGCCGACAGCTGCAGCGGGTTGAGCGATTCGCCCACCGCCTTCTTCATGCCGGCGTCCAGTTCGCGCTGCTTGGGCGTGGCCTGCTGGCCGGCGTAATCCCCCGAGAAGCCCATGTAGACCCCGTCGGCCGCCTTGCCGCCGATGTCCACCAGCTGCGCCGCTCCCGTGCCGACCGGCTGCACCTTGACGCCATCCCAGCCCAGCACGCCCAGCTCGCGGAACACCACCCCGGCATCGGCCGGCGGCGTCACGCCCAGGTCGATCACGTCCGGCCGCGCCGCGGCCAGCTTCTGTGCGATGGGCTGGAACTGAGTCGTACCGCGCTCATACCAGTTGACCGACAGCACCTTCACCCCCAGCTTCTCCCAGGCTTCGCGCGCCACCGGCTCGGTCTCCTTGCCGGTCGCATCATTGGGGTTGAGCATGACCACGGTCTTGATCGCCGGGTGCTTGTCTTTCACGTAGACATACAACGGGTCCAGGATCTCGAACGGCGTATTGGCCTGCGTCAGCGTGTAGGGCTTGCTTGGCCCCTTGACGGTCTTGCCCCAGGCCGAGGTGAAAAGGATCACCTTGTTGCGCTCGGTCAGCGACTGCAGCGCCAGGATGGGTGCGGTGCCGATGCTGCCGACCACGTAACGCGACTTGTCGCGATTGACGATGTTCTGCGCCACCTTGGTGCCTTCGGCCGCGTTGTACTTGTTGTCATAGGCGCGGACATCGAAGCGGTAGGTCTTGTCACCGACCTTCACGCCGCCGGCGTCATTGATCTCGCGTGCCGCCTGCTTGGCGGTCCATTCCTGGCCCAGGCCCCAGGTTGCCGCGGCGCCCGACATCGGCGCCGAAATCCCCAGGATCAGGGTGTCGGTGTTCTGGGCCTGTGCTGCGCCCCCGGCCAGGGCTGCGCCCAGCCATGCGGCCGCCAGGCACGCTTTCTTGAAGTGCATCATGGTGCTATCTCCTTCCGTTATGGATATCGTTATTGCCGGTCCGCACCGGCTTGCGGCATCGTGGCGATGCCGGGTCAGACTGGTCGCCCCGCCGTCAGCCAACGGCCAGGCGCCAGAGGGTCTGCTTCGTCCACATAGGCCGATATGCGCTGCAACAGGCCGAGATCCCGCCCCTCGGCCAGCGACAGCGCCAGATGCAGGTCCTTGGCGACGATGCGATGAATGCCCTGGAATCCCGCTTCATCCGGCACCCAGGCCCGGTACTGCGCCCGCGCCAGGTCCGCATCGGCGGTCAGGAAATTCAGGCCGGTGCTGACCGACAGAATCGGCGCAAGCTGCTCCAGGCTCACGCCATGCGACTGCGCCAGTTCGATCGCCTCGGCGGTCAGGAACATATTGGCCACGCACAGCATGTTGTTGATGATCTTGACCACCTCGCCCGCTCCCAGCGGGCCGCAGGGGAACAGATGGCGTCCCATGGCGCGCATCAGCGGCGTGGCCGCCTCGATATCGGCCGGCTCACCCCCCAGCAGTACCGTCAGCGTGCCTTCCTGCGCGCCCACCACGCCCCCGCTGACCGGTGCATCCAACAGCCGCGCGCCTGCGCTGGCCAGCGGCCCACGCAAGCCCTGCAATGTCTGCGGCAAGGTCGTGCTCATCATGCACACCAGCAGTTCATGGCCGGGCGCGATCGCACCGGCCAGGCCGCCCTCGCCCAGCAACGCCTCCTGGATCTGGGCGTCATTGGCCAGCAGCACCACCACCGCATCGGCCTGGGCGCAATCGGCCACCTGGTCGCCGGCCGGCACGCCGAGCGCGGTAAAGCGCGCCAGCACGGCCGGGTCGCGGTCGCACACGCGGATATCGAATCCGGCGGCCTTCGCCCGCAAGGCCATCGGCCCGCCCATGGCACCGGCGCCGAGAAACGCCACCGTCTTGATCGTCTTCATGCCTGTGGCCCCGCTCAGACGGCCAGATCGGGATCGAAGCGCGCCGCCCGCTTCTCACGCAGCGCCAGCACGCCCTCCTTGGCCTCCGGGCTGCCAAACCCCATGAATTCCAGCGCCAGCGAGGCATCGAAGATCGGGCCGGCCTGGCGCAGCCAGTTGTTCAGGGCGTACTTGGTCCAGCGCATCGCGCCCGGCGCGCTGTCGGCCAGGCGCTGCGCCACTTCCAGCGCTTTATCCTGCAGCTCGGCATCGTCCACGCACAGGGACACCAGGCCCAGCGCCTCGGCCCGCTCGCCATTGACCGGCTCGCACAGCATCAGGTGATACTTGGCCTTGGCCATGCCGCACAGCAGCGGCCAGACGATCGCGGCATGGTCGCCGGCCGCCACACCCAGCTTGGTATGGCCATCGACAATGCGCGCCGACCGCGCCGCAATCGAGATGTCGGCCAGCAGGGCCGCCACCAGGCCGGCGCCGACCGCCGGGCCATGGATCGCCGAGACGATCGGCTTGGAGCAGTTGATGATGTTGTAGACCAGGTCGCGAGCCTCGCGCCAAACCCGTGCCCGCGCCTTGAAGTCGTTGTTGATCTCATCGAGCATGTCGAAATCACCACCCGCCGAGAACGCGCGCCCGGCCCCCCGGATCACCACCGCGCTCACCTGCGGATCGGTGTCGATGGCGCGCCAGACTTCCGCCAGTTCGGCATGGCCGCGCGCATCCAGCGAATTCATGCGCTCCGGGTTGTTCAGCGTCAAGCGCAGCACGCGCTCGGCCGGACGGTCGAATTCAATGGCCGTATAGCCCTGGTAGCGTTGGTCCTCTGTCATCCTCATCTCCTTATTAGGCGTCGGCCGCAAGGGCTTGCTCGCACTTGCCGGCCGGGGTGAACCGCAGGCGCAATTGTGCGTTCGGCCCTGCCGGGATCAAAGATCACCGTTGCACCCTTACTGTGCACTGATGCACAATGCGGCATGGAAGCACATCCCGAATGGAACGACCTGCGGGTCTTTCTCGCCGTGGCCCGGCTCGGCACCATTTCCGAGGCGGGCGAAAAACTCGGCATCGACCACTCCACGGTCTCGCGCCGCATCGACAGGCTGGAAAGCACCCTGCGCGTGGTGCTGTTCGACCGCCGCCGCAGCGGCTACACGCTGACCGACGCGGGCCATGCCCTGATTCCCCACGCCGAACAGATGGAAAGCGCCCTGCTGGCCGCCGTTGAACAAAGCCTGGAGGGGGCCGACATCATTCAGGGCAATGTGCGGGTCGGCACGCCGGAAGCCTTTGGCGTGCACGTGCTGGCGCCCCAGCTCCAGCCGTTGCGCGAGAAACACCCGGGCCTGCGCATCGAGCTCATGGCCCAGCCGCAATTCCCCAGCCTGGTCACCCGCGAGGTCGAGATCCTGGTGACGCTCGATCCGCCCGAGATGGGGCGCTACAAGGTGGCCCGCCTGGCGCAGATCGAGTATTTCCTGTACTGCTCGGCCAGCTACCTGCGCCGCCATGGTCCGATCCGCGACCTGAATGAAGTGCCCCAGCATGATTTCGTCGACTACATCCACGATGGGTCGGTCAGCGAGCGCTACCGCGTGCTCGAGGAGCTGGTGCCCCACCCCCGTCGCAGCTTCACCTCCAACAGCGTGCTGGCGCAGCGCGCCGCCGCCGTCGCCGGTCATGGCCTGGTGATGCTCACCCCATATGTCGCCGACAGCCGCGACGGCGATCTGATCAGCGTTTTTCCCAACCGCCCGCTCATCACCCGCAGCCTCTGGATCGCCGCCCCCGAGGATCTGTTGCGCATCAAGCGCTACCAGTTCGTCTGGCATTACATCCGCGAGCTGATGTCACGCCAGAGCGCGTTTTTTCACCCGTCGACCTGAGCATCTGGCCAGTTTTTCCCTGACCCTATTGTGCAAATATGCACAATAAGGTTGCGACGCGCCTGTTTTCCGGCAGGGGTCGAGTCCCTAGTATTCGAACGATCGATACCCGTTACTCAAACCCCTTCACTCCGGTGAGCGAATGACAAAACTATTTGGAGACGCGGCCGCCGCCCTGAGCGGCGTGCTCAAAGAC
>JAEWJD010000095.1 GCA_023386765.1 Pseudomonadota bacterium
GGCACGTAGGGCGCGTCGAAGCCGGCCATGGTGCGCGATTTGACGACCATGTCCTTCAGGATCTTGTTGACCGCGTGCCCGATGTGGATGTCGCCGTTCGCATACGGCGGGCCATCATGCAGGATGAAGCGCGGGCGGCCTTGGCTGGCAGCGCGGATCTCCTGGTAGATGCGTTTTTCTTCCCATTGTTGCACCCAGGCGGGCTCGCGCTTGGCGAGATCACCCCGCATGGGGAAGGGGGTATCGGGCAGGTTGAGGGTCTTTTTATAGTCCATGAACGGCAAAATAGGCGCGCGCGTTTCGCGCGTCTTCGGCGATGGCGGCAGTCAGCGTGGGAAGGTCAGGGTATTTTTCTTCATCCCGCAGCATGTGCAGGAATTCGACGCTTACGAGTTTACCGTAAGCATCCAGGCTCTCGTCGAGCAGGTGCACCTCCAGCAGCACCCGCCCGGCATCTTCGACCGTCGGCCGCACGCCCAGGCTGGCCACGCCAGCCAGGGGTTGCGGGCCCAGGCCGCAGACACGCACCACATAAATGCCCGAGCGCGCCGCACAACGCGGCGCCACGCGCAGATTCATGGTGGGAAAGCCTAGTTCGCGGCCCAGCTTGCGGCCGTGGATGACGTGCCCGCTCATGCGCATGGGCTGACCCAGCAGATGGGCGGCGCGAGGCAAGTCGCCGGCAGCCAGTGCGTTGCGCACCTCCGAGCTGGAGATGCGATGGCCGTGGCGGTCGGTCACGTCGGCCAGCGTCAGGACCTCGAAGCCGTAGTGCAGGCCCGCTTCGCGCAGAAGTTCGATGTCGCCGCTGCGCTTGTGGCCGAAACGGAAGTCTTCACCCACCAACAGCCAGCGCGTGTCCAGCCCCTGTACCAGCAGCTCTTCGATGAAGGCGTTGGCCGACATCTCGGCCAGACGCGCATCGAAGGGTTCGATCAGGACCTGCTCGATGCCGGCCGCCGCCAGGGCGGCGACCTTGTCGCGCAGCCCGCTGATGCGGGTTGGCGCCAGTTCGGGGCGCTGGTGGCGACGCGCGAAGTAGTCGCGCGGATGCGGCTCGAAGGTCATGACCGAGGGCGTCAGGCCCCGTTGCAGGGCGGCCTGGCAGACCCGTTCGAGGATGGCCTGATGGCCCCGATGCACGCCATCGAAGTTGCCGATGGTCAGGGCACAGGGCGTGCGCCGCTCAGGGGGCGGCAGGTGGTGGTAGATGCGCAGCGTCGGTTTCACGGGCATGAGTTTACAATTTTGGATTGGCTCGCCTTGGAATTTCTTATCTTGTCTTCAACCCAACCGAACCGCTGCCGCTTCGTCATCCTGATTTCCGGCCGCGGCAGCAACATGCAGACCCTGGTCCAGGCCTGCGAGAACCAGGACTGGCCGGCCGAGGTTTCCGCCGTCATCGCCAGCCGTCCGGATGCGGCCGGTCTGCGCTGGGCGGCCGAACGCGGCATCGCGACGGCGGCCCTGTTTCACAAGGATTACGCCTCGCGCGAGGCCTTCGATGCGGCCCTGGCCGAGGAAATCGACCGCCACCGGCCCGATTACGTGTTGCTGGCTGGCTTCATGCGGGTGCTTACGCCCGGTTTCGTGAACCATTTTGCCGGCCGGCTGGTTAATATCCATCCCTCGCTGCTGCCGGCCTTTCCGGGCCTGCACACGCATGCGCAGGCGTTGGCCACCGGTGTGCGCATACACGGCTGCACCGTACACTTCGTCACGCCGGTGCTGGACAATGGCCCCATCATCGCCCAAGGTTGTGTACCCGTGCTGGCTGGCGATACGCCGGATGCGCTGGCCGAGCGGGTGCTCCAGGTGGAGCACCAGGCCTATCCCGCCGCCATGAATTGGCTGGCACACGGCCGCGTCACCCTGACTGCCGACCAGCGCGTCGAAGTGCAGGGCGATCCGGCTAGACTGTTTACCTGGACGCCGCCCGCTTGAGACGGGCGACGGCCTATTCGGGGGAGCACCCCCCGCAGGAATCGACATGAGCAAACATCAGGCACCCCGCCCCGCAGGGCGGGCCGCCGGCCAGCGGGCTGGCCAATCCGAACGGGCACGCCGCCCGCTGTCGGCCTATCGCATCGAGCAGGTCCAGCGCGTGCTGGGTGAGGTGCTGCAATGGGCGCTGCCGGCCGATGCCGTGCTGTCGCACTGGTTGCGCGCCAACCCGGCGCTGGGCGGGCGCGACCGCGCCGAGCTGGCCGAAGGCGTCTACGACGTGCTGCGCAATCTGCGCCGCTACCGCCAGATGGCCGAAAGCGGCGTGGGCAACGCCACCCGCCGTCTGGCCATCCTGGGGCTGGCCGCCACGCGTGGGGCAGCCTGGGTCCAGGAAGCCCTCGACTCGGGCGAGGCGGCCTGGCTGGAGCGCGTCGAGCAGATCGATCCCGTCACTCTGCCGCGTGGCGTGCGCTACAGCGTGCCCGAATGGCTGGAAGAGCGCCTGGACCAACTTCCCGAGCCCGAGGCCCTGATGGCCGCGCTGAATCGCGCTGCCACCATGGACGTACGGGTCAATCCGCTCAAGGTCGAGCGTGAAGCGCTGCTGGCCAGCTTGCGCGAAGGCCCGCCGGCCTCGCGCTTCGATCCGCAGCCCACGCCGTATTCGCCCTGGGGCATCCGTTTCTCGGGCCATCCCTCGATCAACCGCTGGCCGCAATTCCAGGCTGGCCAGTTCGAGGTCCAGGACGAGGGCAGCCAGCTGCTGGCGCTGCTGGTGGGGCCGCGTCGTGGCGAAATGATCATCGACTTTTGCGCCGGCGCAGGCGGTAAGTCGCTACTGCTGGGTGCGTTGATGCGCTCGACCGGCCGTCTCTATGCCTTTGATGTCTCGGCGGCGCGCCTGGCGCGGGCCAAGCCGCGCTTTGCGCGCAGCGGCCTGTCCAATGTGGTGCCGGTGGTCATCGACAGCGAGAACGACGTGCGCGTCAAGCGCCTGGCCGGCAAGGCCCAGCGCGTCCTGGTAGATGCCCCCTGCACGGGTATCGGGACGCTGCGCCGCAATCCGGACCTGAAATGGCGCCAGCAGCCTCAGGCCCTGGGTGAGTTGACCGATCTGCAGCACCGGATTCTCAAGAGCGCGGCGCGCTGCGTGGCGCCGGGCGGGCGGCTGGTTTACGCCACCTGCAGCCTGCTGCCCGAAGAAAATGCCCGGCAGGCCGAACGTTTCCTGGCCGAGCATCCGGATTTCGAGCAGCTCGATGCGGCGGCACTGTTGCGTAATCGCTGCGAAAACATGAGCCTGGAAGGCCCCTACGTGCAGCTTCGTCCGGATCAGCATGGCACGGACGGGTTCTTTGCCGCAGTCTTCGAGCGTCGGCGCGCGGCGCGGGCAGCCGAGCCGGCTGCAGTGGCTGACACGGCCAGCCCCGCTGAAGCTCCCGCAGCGGCGCCGGCCGCCGAGGCGGACGACGCCCCGGTGACGCAGGATTGATTCAGGGCCGGATCTGGATGCGCACCGCATCGTGTTGCGGCGCGCGCCCGCGGCCCTGGTAGCGCACGCTCCAGGCGATGTGGTCTTGGCCGGGCTGTTCCGCCCGGTAGACCACCCGCGTGACGCTGACACGCAGGGGCGCGCAGCCGCCTGCTGCAAGTGTGGTTTCTGCGCCCATGAACGTCGCCCTGCCCAGGGCAGGGCCGCGGGTCAGTTGCAGGCGCGGCGCAGCCAGGGGCTGGCAGCCGCGCAGCTCGTGGTATTCAGCCAGTACTCTTGATTCGCCGACGGCCAGCACGAAATCCTGGCCATGTGCGCTCGGGTTGATAAAAAAACAGAAAATAGCGACAAAAAGGCGTAACATAAACGAAGTTCACCGCATACCAGGCTCAGGGGTGAACCTGGAGGGCAGGTTTCTGGTCCAACGGAACAGTAGGCTTGCTACCAGTATGTAGCAAAGTGTAGATGCGCTGCTGCAATCCCGCGCCGTGCCCTCATCTTGGGCAGGTGCCCGCGATCTGCCGGCGCTTTCCAGGCACCTTGGCCGGACTCGCAAGTCACACCTTAGTGCTTGATTTCTCTCAAAAACTATTTTGAAACGACGCTGTCATAAGAAAAACAGGTGGGCTACACTTCTCCCACTCTTTTCATGAGGCTCAGAAAACGGTTTTATGGATTACATCCTCTCTTTCATTTCCGGTGGTTTGACGCAGGCCAGCTGGTGGCAGATCCTGGCCTTTACGTTGATCGTGACGCATATCACGATCGTGTCGGTCACGGTGTTCTTGCACCGCAGCCAGGCCCACCGGGGCCTCGATCTGCATCCCGCGGTCATGCACTTCTTCCGCTTCTGGCTTTGGATGACCACTGGCATGGTCACCAAGGAGTGGGTTGCGATCCATCGCAAGCACCACGCCAAATGCGAAAAGGAAGGCGACCCGCATTCGCCCATGCTGTTCGGCATCTGGAAGGTGCTGTTCCGCGGCGCTGAGCTGTATCGCCAGGAATCCGTCAACAAGGAAACCATGGCCAAATTCGGCCACGGCACCCCGGACGACTGGATGGAGCGCAATGTCTATTCCAAGCACAGCCTGGCTGGCGTGCTGTTCATGCTGGCGATCGACGTCGCGCTGTTCGGCGCCATCGGTCTGACCGTCTGGGCAGTGCAGATGGCCTGGATTCCCTTCTGGGCGGCTGGCGTGGTCAATGGCGTGGGCCACTACTGGGGCTATCGCAACTACAACAGCCCGGACACCAGCACCAACGTGTTCCCGTGGGGCATCATCATCGGTGGCGAAGAGCTGCACAACAACCACCACGCCCATGGCACTTCGGCCAAGTTCTCGGCCAAGTGGTATGAGCTGGATATCGGTTGGGGCTACATCACCATCCTGCGCTGGCTCGGCCTGGCCAAGGTCAAGAAGGTGGCGCCCAAGCTGACCCTCGATCCGGATGCCAAGTCCATCGACCTGCGCACGCTGCAAGGCGTGATCACCCACCGCTACGAAGTCATGGCCCGCTACGCGGATCTGATCAAGCAGGCGGCAGGCGAGGAGATGGCCAAGCTCAAGGGCTCGCGCAAGGGCACGGCCGATTGCAACTGGACGAGCCTCAAGCGCGCCCGCCGCACCCTGACCCGCAACGAGGACGTGCTGCAACCGGCCCAGCTGGCCGAGGTCGATCAGGTCATCGCCAAGAACGCCTCGCTGTCCACCCTGGTGCAGATGCGTCGTGAACTGGGTCGTCTGTGGGAAAGCTCCAGCGCCAGCAGCGAGCAGCTGTTGCATGACCTGCAGGCCTGGTGCCAGCGTGCCCAGCAAAGCGGCATCGCCGGGCTCGAGCAGTTCGCATTGCGTCTGCGCCGCTACGCGGCATGATGCTGGACAAGCTCAACCCGGAACAACGCGCCGCCGTCACTCTCGAACCGCTACACGCCCTGGTCTTGGCCGGGGCGGGTAGTGGCAAGACCCGGGTTCTCACGACCCGCATGGCCTGGCTGATTCAAACCAGCCAGGCCAGTCCTTTTGGCATTCTGGCCGTTACGTTCACCAACAAGGCTGCCCGCGAGATGATGACTCGCATGGCGGCCACGTTGCCGATCGACACGCGAGGCATGTGGATCGGGACCTTTCACGGCCTGTGCAACCGCATGCTGCGTGCGCATCATCGCGATGCCGGCCTGCCGCAGACCTTCCAGATTCTGGATACGGCCGACCAACTGGCCGCCATCAAGCGCCTGCTCAAGGCGCAGGGCATCGACGACGAGAAGTATCCGCCGCGTGACGTGCAGCGCTTCATCGCAGGTGCCAAGGAAGAAGGCCAGCGCCCCGACCAGGTCGAGGCCTGGGATGCTCATCGCCGCAAGCTGATCGAAATCTACCGGCTCTACGAGGCCCAGTGCCAGCGTGAGGGCGTGGTCGACTTCGCCGAGCTGCTGCTGCGTGCCTATGAACTGCTGAGCCGCAACGCGCCCGTGCGCGAGCATTACCAGCGCCGTTTCCGGCATATCCTGGTCGATGAGTTCCAGGACACCAATACCCTGCAATACAAGTGGCTCAAACTGCTGGCAGGCGGAGGAGCCGCGATTTTCGCGGTGGGCGATGACGACCAGTCGATCTACGCCTTTCGCGGCGCCAATATCGGCAACATGGCCGATTTCGAGCGCGACTACGCACAAGGGCGGGTTATCCGCCTGGAGCAGAACTACCGCTCCTTCGGCCATATCCTGGACGCGGCCAATGCGCTCATCGGGCACAATCAGGGCCGCCTGGGCAAGAACCTCTGGACCGATCAGGGCGAGGGCGAGCCGATCCGCGTGACCGAGCAGCCTTCCGACGGCATGGAGGCGCAATGGATCGTCGATGAAATCCGGGCCCTCATCCGCGAAGGCCGCCCGCGTAATGAAATCGCCGTTCTGTACCGCAGCAACGCGCAATCGCGCGTGCTGGAGCATGCGCTGTTTTCTGCCGGCATCCCTTACAAGGTCTACGGTGGCCTGCGCTTTTTCGAGCGCCAGGAGATCAAGCATGCCCTGGCCTATTTGCGTCTGATCGCCAACCCGAACGATGACACCTCCTTCCTGCGGGTCGTGAATTTCCCGACCCGTGGGATTGGCGCGCGGACGCTGGAAAACCTGGCAGACGCGGCCGCCAGCGATGGCGGCAACCTGTTCGGCGCAGTGGCGCGGGTTCCGGGTAAAGGAGGGGCGAATCTGGCTCAGTTCGCCACCCTGATCGGCCGCCTGGCGGCCGAGACGCGCGAATTGCCCTTGCCGGAAATGGTGGAGCACATCATCGAGGAAAGCGGCCTGAAGGCGCACTACCAGGCCGAGCGCGAAGGCGCTGAGCGGCTTGAGAACCTGCACGAACTCGTCACGGCGGCAGCGGTATTCGCCGCCGAAGAGGGGGCCGAGGGCCTGCCTGCCGGCGCGGTGCCGCAAGCCACGGCCGATGCTGCGCTGACCCCGGGTGGTGAGGATGCGCCGGTCGCCGAGACGGCCGGCATGACTC
>JAEWJD010000169.1 GCA_023386765.1 Pseudomonadota bacterium
GCCACGCAGACGGCGTGCGACTTCGCTGGCCACACGACCGAGGACCTTGCCCTTGGCGTCGATCACAAACCAGTCACGCTTGACTTCATGCGGCTTGGCCACAAAGGTCTTCATGATGGTTCCTAAATATAAAAAGTTTGCCCGCCAAAAAAACTTGGCCGGGGTGCTTTTCCGTCAGCTATCGGCCAGCGCCTAAGCGTTATTACCCGCCCGTGCGCAAGTGCCAAATAAAGGAAAAGCTCGCCATTCTAGCACGACTGCTCAAATATTGTGCAAGCCCGGATGCAAGCGCCAGCCAGCAGGGGCAGCAAAATTCAGGGACGCAAGCGTAGGGTCACGACCGGCGATTGGCCAGCGCCGTGCTCAGGGACTGCCCATAGGCACCCTCGCCGACGCGCCACCAGGGCAGTGCCGCATCGCGAAAGCCCATGTAGCGCTCATGCAGGGCCTTGAACTGGGGATGCTGATCCGAAAGCGCCTGATAAACCTGGGCCGCTGCCTCGAAAGCCGCATCCACGACACCCCGCGGAAAGGCGCGCAACTCGGCGCCATCGGCGACCAGGCGGCGCAACGCTGCCGGATTGCGGGCTTCGTAACGCGAAGTCATGGCCACATGGGCACTGCGGCTGGCGGCCTCGATGATGGCCTGATAGGCCGGCGGCAGGCTTTCCCAGGCGCCTTGGTTCAGATAGAGCGAAACCTGGGTGCCGGCCGTCCACCAGCCCGGAAAATAACAGTACCGGGCCATCCGATGGATGCCCAGCGCCTCGTCATCGGCCGGACCCGCGAACTCGGCCGCCTCCAGGGCGCCGCTGCCCAGCGCGGGCAGGATCTCATCGGCCGCCAGCACCTGAGGCACCGCCCCCAGGCGCGCCAGCACCTGGGCGGCCAGCCCTGCCGCGCCTATCTTCAGGCCCTTGAAATCTGCCGTCGTCTTGATCTCCCTGGGATACCAGCCCCCCATCTGCACACCGGTGTTGCCCATCGGCAGATTGACGATCCCGAAGGGTTCGAACAACGCACGCGTGAGCGACAGGCCATCGGCCTCGAACATCCAGGCATTCATCTGCGACGCCGTCAGCCCGAAAGGCACGGCCGCGTCGAAACAGAAGGCCGGATCCCTGTCCTGGTAGTAGTACGACACGGTGTGCCCACATTCAACGGCGTGGCCGGACACGGCGTCGAAAACCTGCAACGCCGGCGCGAGCTCGCCGGCGGCAAAAGGCCGGATGAGGAACCGGCCATTGCTCGCTTCGCTGACGTATCTGCAAAAGCGCTCGCCCGTGCCGAACAGCGTCTCCAGATGACGGGGGAAACTGGAAGCCAGGCGCCACTCGAGGACCGGCATCTCCTGTGCGACCGCAGGCGCGGCAACCACCGCGCCGCCGGCAATCGCACTCAGGCCGGCTTGCTTCAAAAATGAACGGCGTTGCATCCAGGAACCTCTCTTTTGCCCACTCAAGCCCGGACCCGTGGGCCAGACGCGAGGAATAGTACACGCGTCTGGATATGGGCGCGGCGCGGCCAATGCCCTGGCAGGCGTTCACTTCTGCGGCATGAATATCACCATGAATTCATGGGCGACGGTTGCACGACAACGCCTGCGGGCAGGCGCTCAACGCGGCCAGCCCTCCCGCACCATCCGATCCCTGCCCCCCTTGCCCGCCACAATGGCCCGGCACCTGCCTCAGGCTGGCGCCGACGACGGATCATCGACATAGCAGATCAAGTCCCAGAGGCCGCTGTCATGCTGTCGCAACCGCAGACGCTCGCGCCCGAGGTCCTGGAAGAACTCGCACACTTCCAGTACATCCTTGGGATAGTGATAGACCGCCACGGCACACCGGCAATCCAGCCGGTTGACGTGGCCAAGCGCTCCTTGCAGCACCGGCAGCTCACCGCCCTCGACATCGATTTTCAAGAGCGTGGCGGGGTCGGGCACCAGGGTGTCCAGGGTCCGGCAGGGCACTGCCTCGATATGTGCCGCATTGGCCTGGCGCCAGGCGTTTTCCTGCCCCCCGGGCACCATGCGGGACGCATCGGGCAAGATCGGGTCGGTATAGAAATCGACCGTGCCGCCGTCCCGCGCGCTGGCAAACGTCCGGCATGCTCGCAGGGGCAGGAAGAACCGCAATTGCTTCAGACGCATGAAATCCGTCGAATTGGGCTCCACTCCCCAGAACCGCGACTGCTCCGGGTCCTCGACCAGACTGGCCAGCCTAAGCAGCTCCGCGCCGTCGGTCGCCCCGACGTCGATATAGGTCTCGCGCGCACGGGGCACAAAGGAGTCATCTGCATTGAGCCCGTTGAAGTACATGTGGGCCAAGGGCACGGCCTCCTTCTGCAGCAAATGGCGATCCATACTGGCCAGCGCCGCCAGCCGCGCACGCATCGCGCGCTGCGAACGCACGTCCATCCCCTCGACCAGGGCGAGGTAGCGCGGCAGATGGGTCAGCGTGATGTCGCGCTCTTCGGCCAGGGGGGTATAGAGCACGGGCAGATTGCGCGCGCTCAGGTAGGCCATGTAGTCGAAGGTCCAGGCGCGGAATCGATGCAACAGGACCTGCTCTTCCCGGGTGGCGCAGAACGTGAGCAGGCCGACCCGGCCGCCGCCGCGCATCTGCTTTTGCAGTACCTCGGGCAGGGACAGATACTGGCCCGGCCCGGGCCACTGCGCATCGGCCTCCCTGGTCGGGCCGCAAGCCGCCCCCAGCGAGCAGTACCCCAGGAAGCGGGGATCATCGCGGTAGCTGGCGCTCAAGAGCTTATGTTGCATGCGGGTCATCACGCTGGCGTTGGCGTGCGCGAAGACATAGAAACCGTCGAGCTGGCGGATAAACCGCAGTTTTTCTTCACCTTGCGCGCGCAGGGCGGACCAATCCAATTCCGGCATGAGGGGAGAGCTCCTGGAGAGACGCCCCTGACGGTTCTAGGGCACCATTTTCAGTAATATGTTTTTTTGCGTGCAGGACGGTCTGCCGGACCCTTCGCCATCCACGGAAGGAAAATCCCCAAAAAAGTCCGCCAGGCATGCCCTTGCGGATGAGTCGGGATCAGACAAAGCCCGATCTCAGACGACAAGAGGCCATGTCCACTAGGCATCGCCCCCGCCATCGGCATAGAGCACCAACCCGCGCAGCGATCCGTCGTGCTGACGCAGCCGCAGACGCCTGCCGCCCAGCGCGGCGAAGAAATCACACAGTTCGAAGACATCCTGGGGATAGCGGTCGGCGCTGATGCAGACCCGGCACTGGGGCCGCGCCACATGGCGCTGCGCGCCGCGCAGCACGGCTATTTCGCCGCCGCCCCCGGTATCGACCTTCAAGAGCGTCAACGGCGTGTCGATGAGGGAGTCCAGGCGTACCTGTTCGACCCGATCGATGTGTGCGGCCTGAGCCCCGCTCCAGGCCGCCTCGTCATCCGGCGCGACGAAATGCGAGCCGGCCGGATTGAGCGGATCGGAGAAAAAGCCGATCGTCTCGCTGTCCCTGTCGGAGGCCGCCATGCGATAAGCCTCCAGGGGCAGGAAAAAGGGCAACTGCTTCAAGGCCCCGAAAGCGAGGGCATCGGGCTCCAGCGCCCACAGGCGGGAACGTTCCAATTCGCCCACCAGGCCAGCCAGCCTGAGCACGTCCTGCCCGCGTCGTGCGCCGACATCGGCGTAGGTCTCACGCTGCCGAGGGATGAAGGAGTCGTCCGGGTTGAGCGGGTTGAAATAACGATGCACCGCCGGCGTGACACTACGCAGCAGGGCGTGCCGGTCGAGCGCCAGATAGGCGCTCAGGCGGGCCCGCAACACCCGGCGCGACGCTGCATCGAGCGTCTCGGCCAGGGCCAGAAAACGCGCCAGGTAGGCAAGCACATACTCGCGCTCCTGGAACAGGGAAACGCAGGTATGGGCTTCGTCGCGCGCGGCCAGCCAGACGAGGTAGTCCACGCAAAGCCCCTGCAGGGGCCGCAGCAGTGCCTGCTCTTCGGGCGTGCCATTCAGGGTCAGCACCCCAATACGCCCGGGCGCGGCCGATTGGGCACGCAGCACATCCAGCAAGGAAAACTGTTGTTCCGCATCCGGCCACCCCGGAAGCCCAGGTGCCGGGCCGGCAGGCGGCGCGCCAACGACGCAATACCCCATGAAGGCCGGATCGGCCCGCAGACGCGCCCCGAAACGGCGATGCAATGCGCGCGTGGCCGCAGCGGGGTTGCGCTGCGTGAATACATAGAAACCGTCCAACTGCTCGAAGAACGCCAAGCGCTCGTTGCCCTGGCGCTGCAAGGCGACCCAATCCTGCCGTGGCATAGCAAGCCCTCCGTGACGGACGCCGCGCCCCTGACCGGAACTGGCCTGGGGCGTGCTGCGCCCTGTCACAAGGGTGGGCTTGCGTCATCCACACCGTCTAGCAGGCGTGTCCCCGGACTGCGCCAGGATTGTCCGAGGCAGGCGGGGCCGCAGGCGAGTCTGTCCTCAGATGCCGGCGATGGACATCTGCTCGATCAGGATGGAGCCGGAGGTCTTGGAGCCGCGGCACAGTTGGTCCGCCCCCACGGCAACGATCTGGCGGAGCATGTCGGCCAGATTGCCGGCGATGGTGATCTCCTCGACCGCGTGCTGGATTTCGCCATTCTCGACCCAGTAGCCGAAGGCCCCGCGCGAGTAATCGCCCGTCAGGTAGTTCACGCCCTGGCCGATCAGTTCGGTGACCAGCAGGCCGGTCCCCAGTTTCTTGAGCATGGCGCGAAAATCGTCCTGCGGACGGGTCAGCCGCGAGGTCAGCGCCAGGTTATGCGAGCCGCCGGCGTTGCCGGTAGTGACCATGCCGAGCTTGCGCGCGGTATACGAAGACAGGAAATACCCTTGCAGACTGCCGCCGCTGACGACATCGCGCGCCTGGGTACGCACACCCTCATCGTCGAAGGCCGCCGAGCCCATGGCCCCCTGGATATGGGGATCCTCGCGCACATCTATGTGGTCGGCAAAGACCGGTTTGCCCAGCGCATCGACCAGGAAGCTGGCCTTGCGGTAGAGCGCCCCGCCGCTGACGGCCTGGGTAAAAGCGCCCAGCAAACCCAGCGCCAGCGGTGCTTCGAAGAGCACCGGCGCGCGGACGGTGCGCAAGCGGCGGGCCGAGAGGCGGGCCAGGCTGCGCTCGGCCGCATAGCGCCCGACGGCCTCGGGCGATGCCAGGCGCAGGGGGTCGCGGTCGGAGGTGTACCAGTAGTCGCGCTGCATGCGCTCGCCACGCCCGGCAATCGGCGCCACCGACAGGCCATGGCGGCTGTAGGCGTAACCGCCCAGGAAGCCACGCGTGTTGCCCATGACGAACTGCCCTTCATAGGTATTGACGCCCGCCCCCTCGGTATTGGTGATCTGGGGCGACACGGCCCGCGCGGCACTTTCGGCGCGCAAGGCCATCTCGGCAGCCTGCTCGGTGCCGATGGCCCAGGGATGGTGCAGGCCCATGTCGGGCTGGGCGGTGGCCAGCAGGTCGGCATCGGGCAGGCCGGCCGCGGCATCGGCCGCCGTGTGGCGGGCGATATGCCAGGCGGCCTCGACCGTCTGGCGCAGCGCAGCCTCGGAAAAATCGGAGGTGGAGGCCGACCCCCGGCTCTGGCCGGCGTAGACGGTCAGGTCCAGCGAGCGGTCGCGGGTCTGTTCGACGGTCTCGATGTCCCCCTTGCGCACGGACACCGACAGGCCCAGGCTTTCGGAGACTTCGGCCACGGCGTCGCTGGCGCCCGCCTGGCGCGCATAGGCCAGGACTTGCTCGACGAGTTCGGAAAAACGCGCGTGATTCGCGGCGATCGGCAGGGAGGAGGAGGTAGTGACCATTTCTGTCCAATTTGCGGAGACGGTTATCATAGCCAAGTCCGTCTTTTTGCAGTGTTCCATGAGCCTTCCCGATACCGAAATGTCCGCCGGCGACGACTTCGACGACAACGGCTACGACCGCCCCAGCAAATCCCAGGTCAAGCGTGAAATGCACGCCCTCCTGGATCTGGGCAAGCAGTTGGTCGAACTGTCGCCCGAGCGCCTGCGCCAACTGCCCCTCGAAGAACGCCTCTACGAGGCCATCCGCGATGCCCAGCGCACCACGGCCCGCGAAGGCCGGCGGCGCCAGATTCACTTTGTGGGCAAGCTCATGCGCGACGCGCCCGCCGACGACATCCGGCGCCAGCTCGACATCTGGGAAAACGGCTCGCGCGAAGAGACCGCCGCCATGCATCGGCTGGAGAATCTGCGCGAACGCCTGCTTGACGATGACGCCGCCCTCACCGAGCTGCTGACCCGCTATCCCGCCGCCGATGCCCAGCACCTGCGCGCCGTGATCCGCGCTGCCCGCAAGGAGGCCCAGGCCAACGCCGCGCTCAATCCGGGCCAGGAACCGCAGCGCAAACAGTATCGAGCCCTGTTCCAGGCCCTCAAGACCCTCACCAGCTAAGCCCACATGACCCAGAACCTGCTCGACTGCATCGAAGTCGAAACCGCCCCCAACCCCACCCATGCCGTGATCTGGCTGCATGGCCTGGGTGCCGACGGCAATGATTTCGTGCCCATCGTGCCCGAGCTGGGCCTGCGCACACCGGTGCGCTTCGTGTTCCCGAATGCGCCGGTCGCGCCGGTGACCATCAATGGCGGCATGGCCATGCGTTCGTGGTACGACATTCTGGTGATGGACCTGGTGCGCCAGGAAGACGCCAACGGCATCCGTGTCTCGGAAACCGCCATCCGGGCCCTGATCGCACGCGAAAACGCCCGCGGCATCCCCACCTCGCGCATCGTGCTGGCCGGTTTCTCGCAAGGCTGCGCCATGACGCTGCACACCGGCTTGCGCCTGCCCGAGACCCTGGCCGGCATGGTCGGGCTGTCGGGCTACCTGCCATTGATCGACAGCGCCGCCGACGAACGCCATCCTGCCAACGCCAACACCCCGATCTTCCTGGCCCACGGCCTGTATGACCCGGTGGTGGCGCTGGCACGCGCCGAAGCCTCGCGCGCCACGCTGGAGACGCTCGGCTACCCCGTGCAATGGCATACCTACCCGATGCCGCACTCGGTGTGCCTGCCCGAAGTGGCCGACATCGGCGCCTTCCTGCGCGACGTGCTGCGCTAAGCCCCTGTGGCGGCCGGCTCCTCGTCGGGGTCGGGCCGCAGCGTCAACCAGACACGCCGCATGGACGGATCCTCGGGATCGGCGTCATTGGTGAACCCCAGCCGCGTCATCAGGGTCAGCATGGGCCGATTCGACGACAGCACCAGCCCATCGATGTACTCCAGGCCCTGCTCGCGCGCGGCCTCGATCAGGGCACTCATCAGTTGCCCGCCCAGGCGACGGCGCTGCCAGTCGTCACCAATCACCAGGGCATACTCGGCGCCCCTGCCATCCGGATTGCGCAGATAGTGCGCAAACCCGATGATCACCTCGCGCGGATGCCCCCGGTTGGCCGGGTTGGGCACCTGGGTCGCCGCCACCAGGGCCAGCTCGCGGTGGTAGTCCACCTGGGTATAGCGCGCCTCCATCCGCGGCGTCAGCTCGCGCATCATCGACACGAAGCGCATATAGCGTGAGCGCTCGGACAGACCGCGGATGAACTCCTGCAGCGGCTCGCCGTCTTCGGGACGGATCGGGCGGATCACCCAGGGCGTGCCGTCATCGAAACGGCGCACCTGCACCAGCCGGGCCGGATAGGGATGGATCGCCATGTGGCGGTAGCCCGTGAGCTGGGGCGCGCCGCAGGCCGGCGCAGCGGTCAGCGTCATGCGCAGGCCCGCCGCGCGCAACTGCGATTCGCCCGCGTACAGCGGGTCGATATCGAGCGACTCGATATCCGGCACCTCCGAGACCAGCTCCGAGACTTGCACCAGGGCATGCTGCAGGGCATCGGTGGCGGCCACGCTCAGCTGGGGAGCCAGTACATTGCGCCACGCACGGCTGCGCTCCAGCAACTGGCGCGCCAGGAAGGTATTGAGCGGCGGCAGATCCATGCCCCGCCCGGGGCCGGACAGCACCGCATCGGGGCCGCCCGCGCCAAAACGCAGCACCGGGCCGAAACGGGCGTCGGTGCGCACGCGGATGGCCATGGGGCGTGACTCGGGCTCCAGCGGCCGGATCACCAGGGGATCGGCACGCAGCGGCACATGGAAGGCATCGAGCAGGCTGCGGCACTGGGCCGTGCTCAGTTCGCGTTGCCCCTGGGCGCGCGCCTCGGCAATCACAGCCCGCGCGCCTTCCATATCAGGCAGTCGTCCGGGCGGCTCGGGGGGCTGGGTCTGCAACAGCAACTGCTGGTTGTAGTGATGGGTCGCCAGCACGCCAAAGGCATCGGCGGCCGACTCCGGCGTGCGGAAGGCTGGCGTGCCGGCGTCATCGAGCATGCGCCGCAATGGCCGCATGCCGGCATCCCCCATGAAGCAGCTCACCACGGGCTTGCGCGCTTTGGGCGCAATCTGGGCCAGCTGGCGCGCCACCGCCGGCATGTCGGCCAGCGCATCGGGCGCCAGCAGCACCAGCACGCCGTCCACGCCGTTGTCGCCGATCAGGTTGTCGAGCACCTGCTGCAAGCGCTCGGGCGTGAGCGGCGTATAGGTGATGACCGGATTGTCGCTACGGGCATCCGGCTCCAGGGCGGCCGCCAGTTCGCGTTGCGTGGCGGGCGAAAGCTCGGCACGCAGCACCGCCGCTTCCGGACCGATCAGATCCATGGCCAGCTCCGGTGGGCCGCTGCCGTTGGAAAGCAGCGCCACACGGCGCCCTCGCGGCCGCCTGGCATAACCCAGCACCTTGACGGCCGAGAACAGCTGCACGAAGTAACGCACTCGCACGGCACCGGCCCGGCGCAGCGCCGCATCCAGCACCGCATCGGCCGCGCCCGGTTCGTTGCGCCCGGCCTTGAGCACGATGACGGGCTTGACGCTGGCCGCCGCGCGCAGGGCGCTCATGAATTCACGCGCCGCGCCGATATGATCGAGATACAGCACGATGCTGTCGGTGCGCGGGTCGCTGGCGAGATAATCCAGCACCTCAGACAGCCCGACATCGGCCTCGTCACCCAGCGATACCGCCAGCGAAAACCCGATATGCACATCATCGGCCCAGTCCATGACCGCCGCCATGATGGAGCGCGACTGCGCCACCAGCGCCACGCGCCCGGCACGCGCCAGCGTCGGATGCTGGCTGAGATTCAAGCCCGCGGGGGGCCGCTGCGCGCCGAAAGAGCGCGGCCCCAGCACCTGACAGTGATGCTCTTGTGACCAGGCCTGCACCAGCGCCATGGTGCCGCGCGGATAGGGGTCCGGCAGGGCATGCGGCAGCAGGATGAGCGCGCGCGGGGCCAGGGCGGCCAGGCGTCGCAA
>JAEWJD010000179.1 GCA_023386765.1 Pseudomonadota bacterium
GTGGCGGCCGGTGTCCTGATGGGCGAAGAACACGCCGTCGGCGCCGGCGGCGATGGCGCTCTGGGCATAGCGCGCCACCGTGCGCGAGATACGCTGCAGCGCGGTATGGATACCCTGGGTGTTGTGCTTCTCGGCGATCTGGCCGTGGATGCGGCCGTGGCTGAGCTTGGACGCGATGGTCATGGGGCTGAAGAGCGTGAAAACCAACGGCACATCAGGCAGTGCCCGTCGTACCTGTTTCATGGAATGCAGCTCGCGCGCCAGCGCGCCCTGGAGCGCATCCAGCTCGGGCAGTGCGTCCCAGTCGGCCGCGCTTTGGTAGGGGGTGGCCACCAGGTGGGCCGTGCCGCCCTGGCTGACCTGCGAATAGTCGACCTCCACCCCATAGTCCTCGATGGCGTACATGCCATTGGGCGCGGTCTTGACCAGATCCAGATCAAAGGTCCGTTGCAGGTCGATGGTGGCCTCGGCCAGCGAATCGGCGTCCATGTCCCGGTCGGGAAAGTGCGTCCAGAAAGAGAACAGCGGGTGCCCCTTCAGGCGGGAGGCAAAGACGTGCTGGGTGGCGGGGCGGTAGGTGACGTGCATGTTCTGAACCTTGATGAAAGCGGGATTGCCAGAACGATAGATAAGGTTCAGATATATGGAAAATATTATATTAAGATGGCCTCTATCGTAAATGACGATAGGCTGAGGAGGGGGTACCGTGCGCTTGGATCAGTTGCGGCTTTTTTTGCGGGCCGTCGAGGAAGGCAGCATTTCTGCGGCCGCGCGCAAATCCCATCTGGCCCAGCCGGCCTTCTCGGCGCATATCCGGGCGCTTGAGGAAAGCCTGGGTGCGCGCTTGTTCGAGCGCAGTACCAAAGGCGTGACGCTCACGCCGGCCGGCGAGCGTTTGCACGATGGCGCGCGCTCGTTGTTGCGCCACGTCGAGCAGGTGCGCGCCGAGACGGTCAGCGAGGGTCGCGACATTGCCGGCGAAGTGCGGCTGGTTTTGGCCGCCTCGATGGCACCGTTGCTGGCCGGGCAGCTGTATTGGGGGGTGCGCCAGACCCATCCCGGGATCAAACTGGTGATCCGCGATCTGTTGCGGGTCGAGAGCGAGACGTTGGTGACCTCGCGTCAGGTGGATTTCGGCCTGCTGCCCAACGTGGCCACCTGGGTGGGCGCAGCCAGCGAGCCGGTGATCGCCCAGGAGCTTTATCTGGTGGGCCGTGAGCTGCCGCCGGGGGTCGGCCAGGATGTGCCGTTCAGTCAGTTGGCGAAGTTCCCGCTGGTCGTTGGAGGACGCAAGAACCAGTTGCGCATCGATCTGGAGAATACGGCCGCGCGTGAGGGCTACCGTATCAACGTTGCCATCGAGCAGGATTCGCTATCGGTGTTTCGCAGCATCGTGATGGCTGGCCCGGTTTACACCGTGGTGCCGTATTCGGCCTTCAGCGTCGAGATCGAGGCTGGTCTGTTGCAGGCCGCGCGCATCGTGGAGCCACGCATCGAACGTACGCTGTCCTTTGTCTGGCATGAGTTCTCGGCCCTGTCGGTGCCGGCGCGCGCCACCATGGATCTGCTGCGTAACCAGATCGAGCGCCTGATCCAGCGCGGCGCCCTGCGCGGTCATCTGCTCTGAGCGCCGCGGTTCAGGCCGGCCCGGCCTGGGTGAAGTCGCGCGCCGCGCCTTCCAGCCAGCGGCGAAAGGCCTGCAGTGGCGGATAGTCGGCCCGGCTGCTGGGCCAGGCCAGGTAATAGCGTTCGGCACTTTCCATGTCCGGCAGATCTGGAAAGGCGCACACCAGATCGCCCTGGTGCAACTCGCGCGCGATCAGAAAGCGTGGCAGCAGGGCGACGCCGATCCCGGCTACGGCGGCCTGGGCGGCGACGGCAAATTGGTCGAACACCATGCCCGAGCCCCGCGGCGCCGGCACGCCCGACTGGGCCAGCCACTGGCGCCAGGCATCGGGGCGCGACGCCAGGTGCAGCAGGGGGGCCTTGAGCAGGTCGCGCGGCTCGCGAAAACCGAACTGTGCCAGCAAGGCGGGGCTGCAGGCCGGTACGACCGTCTCGCTCATGAGGAGGCTCAGATCGGCGCCCGGCCATTGTGGCGCACCGAAATGGATGGCGGCATCGACCGCCTCGTGCTTGAAGTCGAACTGGGCCAGCCGGGTGGTGAGGCTGATGGTGATCCCGGGATGGTTGTCGAGGAATTCGGGCAGGCGTGGCGCCAACCAGCGGGTGCCGAAGGTCGGCAGGATAGCCAGGGTCAGGCCGCCACCCTGCGGGTTGGTGCTGAAGGACAGTGTGGCCGAGGAAATGCGGGTGAGTGCTTCGCGAATTTCCAGTACATAGGCCTGGCCTGCCGGGCTCAGACGCACCGTCTGGCGTTCGCGGATGAACAGCGCCGCGCCCAGCTGATCTTCCAGTGCACGGATCTGCCGGCTGACGGCGCTCTGGGTCAGGTGCAGCTCGGCAGCGGCGGCGCTGAAGCTGGCGTGGCGGGCGGCCGCCTCGAAGGCGCACAACAGTGACATCGGAGGCAGGAAACGCCGTGACAAAGACATGTTGGGAGATCCTGATTTTCACGCCAGGTCATTCTGAAACGGAATGACTTAGGGGCCGAATCGTCGCTTGCCCGGAGTCGGCATGGGTAATTAGTATACCGAGGCAGAATTACCTTCCTCTTTTTTGGCCGGTTTTTGCCGGGCCCCCGCTACGGTTTTCCTATCCTTGTCCACTGATATGTCGTCCTCCTGTTCCTCCTCCACGTTTGTTTCGACCAACGAGATCCGTCACCGCTTCTCCAGCGCCATGTCCGAGATGTACCGCCTGGAGGTACCGCAGTACGGCACGCTCGTGGATCTGGTGGCTGATATCAACGCCCAGGTACTGCAGGAAGATGCAGCGCTGCGCGCTGCCATGCAGGAAGCCGGCGAGATCGACCGCCTGGGCGTGGAGCGCCACGGCGCCATCCGCGTCGGCACCGCTGCCGAGCTGTCGACCATGCGCCGCCTGTTCGCCGTCATGGGCATGGAGCCGGTGGGCTACTACGACCTGTCGGTGGCAGGCGTGCCGGTGCATTCGACGGCATTCCGCCCGGTGTCCGACGAGGCTCTGCTGGCCAACCCCTTTCGCGTGTTCACGTCCTTGCTGCGCCTGGAGCTGATCGCCGATCCGGCGCTGCGTGCCAAGGCGCAAGCCATTCTGGCCAAGCGCAATATCTTCACGGCAGGCGCGCTTGCCCTGATCGAGCAGTTTGAGGCGGCCGGCGGCCTGACCAGTGAGCAGGCCGACGAGTTCGTGCGCCAGGCGCTGGAAACCTTCCGCTGGCACAGCGAAGCCACCGTCGATGCCGAGACCTATGCTGCGCTGCTCAAGGCGCACCGCCTGATCTCCGATGTGGTTTGCTTCCGTGGCCCGCACATCAATCACCTGACCCCGCGCACCCTCGATATCGATGCCGCCCAGCAGGCCATGCCGCAGCGTGGCATCGCCGCCAAGGACGTTGTCGAAGGCCCGCCGCGCCGCGCCTGCCCGATCTTGCTGCGCCAGACCAGCTTCAAGGCGCTGGAAGAGACCATCCGTTTTGCCGACGACACCGGCGCCGGGGCGCACACTGCCCGTTTTGGCGAGATCGAACAGCGTGGGGTGGCCCTCACCCGCAAAGGTCGTGCGCTCTACGATGCCTTGCTGGCCAAGGTGCGCAGCATGGATAGCGCCGGCAGTGCCGCGCCCGACTACGAAGCCCGTCTGGCGGCCGCCTTCGGCGACTTCCCCGACACTCATGATGGGCTGCGTCGCGACGGCCTGGCCTTCTATCGCTACAGCCTGACGCCGCAGGGCGAGGCCAAGCGCGGCCAGCTGGGCGCGCCGGCCGAGGCCGATCTGGAGGCCCTGATCTCCCAGGGCCTGGTGCGTGCCGATGCCATCATTTACGAAGACTTCCTGCCGGTCAGCGCGGCGGGTATCTTCCAGTCCAATCTGGGCGGCCAGGAACAGAAGCAATACGAAGCCAACGCCGCGCAGCAGGCCTTTGAGGCTGACCTGGGCGCCTCGGTGCATGACGAGATCGCGCTCTATGCCGACGCCCAGCAGCGCTCGATCGAGCAGGTGCTGGCTCAGCTCAAGGGCTGATCGCACGGCCTGACTGGCGCGCGCCCCGCCTGCCACCCCCGTCGGCCTGCCCTGGCCGCCGGGGGTTTTTCATGGTCGACGCAGCCGTCCGGCGGCAACGGCACGGCGCCGGGCGAAAAGGGGGGCGATACCAAGGGTGTCGCGCGCTTGCCAACTGGTGATATCCCCAGGGGGAAAACCGGCGTCAGAATTGAAAAAATACTTGACTGGCGAGGTCTTGCCGCAGCACAGTACACACGGCTAATCAAGCATCGTGATAATTGTTCCGTTTTGCGTATCCCAACGCCTGTGTCGAGATTCCTTTCCTTGATCAGCCTCTCTACTCGGGGAGAGGTGTCCCCGTACCCAAGGAATGACGAATGAAAACAGGTATTGTGAAGTGGTTCAATGACGAAAAGGGTTTTGGTTTCATCGTGCCGGAAGACGGCGGCCCCGATCTGTTCGCCCACTTCTCCGA
>JAEWJD010000215.1 GCA_023386765.1 Pseudomonadota bacterium
CCGCCCACGAAGAGCAGGCGCGAGCCAACCGTCATTTCGGTCATCATGCCGTTGGAGTAACCCCTCGGCGCCAGCCAATCCGGCGGTTGCAGAATCTTCATAGCGATCTCATCCTTTTGTATCAATCCTGCCCGGGCAGCAGGAACTCCTGCATGCTCGCGCGCAGATCTTCAGGCACAGGCGTGGGGCGCAGGCTGCGCATATCCACGGTGACAAGGGTCAGGGCCGCCTCCAGGCGAAGCTGGCCATGCGGCCCCTCGAAACGCGCCACTGCCTGCAGGGACGTCCTGCCCAGGCGTTGCAGCCAGAGGGTCTGGCGCAGGGTCTCCTGCCAACGGCTTGGCGCGCGGAACTCGCATTGCAGCGACGCGGTGGGCGTACCGATGCCACGCTCTACGTGCAGGGCGTGAAACGACAGCCCCAAACCGCGCTCGAACCACTCTTCGACCAGGTCGTTGATGATCTCGACGTAGCGCGGATAGAACACGATGCCGGCCGGGTCGCAATGACGGAAGCGGATCCGCACCAGGCTCTCATAGGCGCGCGCCATCAGCCTGTCTCGCCAGCCAGGCGGCGCAACACGAAGCGTTGCAGCTTGCCGGTCTCGGTGCGCGGCAAAGCCTCGACGAATTCAAGCACGCGCGGATACTTGTAGGGCGCGATGCTCGCCTTGACGTAGTTCTGCAGGGCAGCGGCCATTTCCGGGCTCTCGTCATAACCAGGTTTGAGCACCACGAAGGCGGCGACCACCTGCCCGCGCTCGTCATCATCCTTGCCAACCACGCCGCATTCGGCCACCGCCTCGTGACGCAGCAAGGCGTCCTCAACCTCGGGGCCGGCGATGTTGTAGCCGGCCGAGATGATCATGTCGTCATTGCGCGCCTGGTAATACAGATAACCCTCGTCATCCTGCACAAACGTGTCGCCCGGCAGATTCCAGCCCTGCTGCACGAAGCGCTCCTGGCGCGCATCAGCCAGATACCGGCAACCGGTCGGCCCCTTGACCGCCAGGCGTCCAGGCGTGCCGTTGGGCACCGGCTGCATGCATTCATCGACCACCTGCGCCACATAGCCCGGCACCACCTTGCCGATGGCGCCGGCGCGCACTGCCTCGGGCGGGCTGGAGACGAACACGTGGATCATCTCGGTGCCGCCGATGCCGTCGATCATTTCGATGCCGCTGGCCGCTTTCCAGAGTTTCCGGGTGGCATCCGGCAATGCCTCGCCAGCCGACACGCAGGTCGTCAGGCTGTCCAGCCGGTACTGCCCCGCCAGCGGTGCCATCTGGCGATAGAAGGTCGGCGCGGTGAAGACGATGGTGGCGCGAAAATCCTGGATCAGCGCCAGCAGACCGGCCGGCGTGAGTTTCTCGGCCAGCACGCAGCTGGCCCCGACTCTCAGCGGGAAGCACAACAGCCCGCCCAGGCCGAAGGTAAAAGCCAACGGCGGCGTGCCGCAGAAGATATCCTGCGGCCCGGGGCGGATCACGTGGCGCGGGAACAGATCGCACATGGCCAGCACATCGCGATGGAAGTGCATGCATCCCTTGGGCGCACCCGTGGTGCCGCTGGTAAAGGCAATCAGGCAGACGTCGTCGGCTGCGGTGTCGCAAGCCTGGAATACGGCCGGTTTTCCGGCAGCCAGCTGGTCCAGGGCCTGCGGCGCGCTGTCATTGAAATACATCACCTGCGTCAGGCCGGGGCAGAAGTATTCGCTGTCCGGCTCCTGACAGAGGCGCACTTCCTCGCTCAGGCGCATATCGCACAGCACGGCCTGCACCTGGGCCTTGTCGATGATTTGCTTGAGTTCCTTGGCGCGCAGCAAGGGCATGGTCGGCACCGTCACCATGCCGGCCTTGATGGCGCCCAGCCAGGCTGCCGCCATCAAGGGATGGTTGGGTCCGCGCAGCAGCACACGGTTGCCGGGCACCAGTTGCATGTCCTCTTGCAGCACGTGCGCAATGCGGTTGGTCAGCGCCTGCAACTCGGCGTAGCTCATGCCGGCCTGGCCCTGCGGGGTCGGCCAGCGCAGCGCCGTGCGCTCGCCATGCCCCTGCCCCACCATGACATCCACCAGTTCGACAGCGCAGTTCAGCCGCGCGGGGTAGCGTGTGTCCGGTCCGTCCAGCAGCAACTCCGGCCAGAGATGCGGCGGCGGCAGATGATCGCGGGCGAAGGTGTCCTTGTGCGCGGATGCTTCCATGGTGTTCCCCTGTTGCCTGTGGTGTCGGATATCGCCGGGGCTCAGTCCTTCAACAATTCCCGGGCAATGATGAGCTTCTGCACTTCAGTGGCCCCCTCGTAGATACGCAGGGCGCGGATTTCCCGATACAGCTTCTCCACCGGCTGGCCGCTGACCACCCCCGCGCCGCCAAACATCTGCAAGGCGCGGTCGATCACCTGCTGGGCCGATTCCGTGGCGGCCATCTTGGCCATGGCGGCCTCGCGCGTGCTGCGCCGCCCCAGGACATCGCGCGTCCAGGCGGCGCGATAGGTCAGCAGGGCCGCACCATCGATCGCGCAGGCCATCTCGCCCAAGGCGGCCTGGGTCAACTGCAGATCGGCCAGGGTGTGGCCGAACATGCGGCGCGTGCGGGCGTGCTGCAATCCTTCCTGCAAGGCACGGCGCGCGAACCCGAGCGCCGCGGCCGCGACCGAGGCACGAAAGATGTCCAGCGTCATCATGGCCAGCTTGAATCCCTGCCCCGGCTCGCCCAGGCGGTGGCTGGCCGGAACGCGGCACTGCTCGAACCGCAAGCGGGCCAGCGGATGTGGCGCCATCAGGTCGATGCGCTCATCGATGAACAAGCCCGGCGTGGATGCATCCACCACGAAGGCACTGATCCCGCGCGCCCCGGGTGCTTCGCCCGTGCGCGCAAACACGCAATAGAAATCGGCGATGCCGCCGTTGGAGATCCAGGTCTTGATGCCATCGAGCACGTACTCGCCGCCCTCCAGGCGGGCGCTGCAGGTCATTGCAGCCACATCCGAACCCGCCTGAGGCTCGGACAAGGCAAAGGCGGCAATGGCCTCGCCACGCGCCACGCGTGGCAGATAGGCACGGCGCAGGGCCTCCGAGCCCATCAGCGAAATGGCCCCGCTACCCAGCCCCTGCATGGCTAGCGCGAAGTCGGCCAGGCCCTCATGACGGGCCAGCGTCTCACGCAGGATGCAGACCGCGCGCGAGTCCACTTCGGGCAGACAGCCGCCCCAGGCGCCATCAGGACCGGCCGGTACGCAGTAACGCAGCCAGCCTGCCTCGCCCAGCGCCGCCACCAGCTGGCGGCACGCCGTATCGGTATCACGATGATCGATAGCGGGCAGCGCCTGTTCACACCAGGCTTGCAGCGCGGGGACGAGTTCGCGGTGGGTCTCATCGAAGAAAGGCCACTCCAGCCAGCTGCGATCCGACATGATCAATCCCCTTCGAACACCGGCTTGCGCTTGTCCACGAACGCCTCGTAGGCCCGATGAAAATCGCGCGTCTGCATGCAGATGGCCTGCGCCTGGGCCTCGGCCTCGATGGCCTCGTCCAGGCCCATGTTCCATTCCTGGTGCAAGAGCTTTTTGGTGATGCCGTGTGCAAAGGTCGGCCCGCCCGCCAGTTGCCCGGCCAAGGTCGCGGCCGCCGCAGCCAGTTCCTCGCTGGCGTGCAGGGCATTGAAAAAGCCCCAGGCCAGCCCCTCCTCGGCACGCATCGCGCGACCGGTATACAACAGCTCGCTGGCGCGTCCCTGGCCGATCATGCGCGGCAGCAAGGTGCAGGCGCCCATGTCGGCGCCCGCCAGGCCCACGCGCGTGAACAGGAAGGCGGTACGCGCATCCGGCGTGCCCAGCCGCATATCTGCAGCCAGCGCCATCATGGCCCCGGCACCGGCGCACACCCCGTCGACGGCGGCCACGATAGGCTGCGGGCAGGCACGCATGGCCTTGACCAGATCGCCGGTCATGCGGGTGAAGTCCAGCAGCTGCGGCATGCTCATACGCGTGAGCGGCCCGATGATCTCGTGCACATCGCCCCCCGAGCAAAAGTTGTCCCCCGCGCCCGTGACCACCACCGTTTTGATATCGGTGGCGTAGACCAGGCCGCGGAACAGGTCGCGCAGCTCGGCATAGGAGTCGAAAGTCAGGGGGTTCTTGCGCTCCGGCCGGTTCAACGTGATGGTCGCGACTTTGTGGTCGGCCGACACCTCCCAGCGGAAATGGCGCGCCGTATAGCCCGCCATCGCGTGCTTGTGGTGCTGCATGGTGTGCTCGCTCATGGGATCTCCTGGATTGTTCGAGACGGATCAGGCGGCGGCTTCGCCGCCATCGACGGCAATCGCCTGGCCATTGACCGAGGCGCTGCCCGGCAGCGCCAGCCAGGCAACGGTGTCGGCCACCTCCTGGGGCTGGACCAGCCTGTCTTGCGGATTGCGCTGCGCCAGACGCGCCCGCGCCCCGGCCTCATCCAGGCCGGTCTTCTGAATGATGTTCTCGACCGCATCACGAACGATGTCGGTCTCGGTGTAGCCCGGGCAGACGGCATTGACTGTCACCCCCTTGCGGGCGACCTCCTGGGCCAGCGCGCGCGTCAGGCCCACCACCCCATGCTTGGCTGCGCAGTACGCGCTGACATAGGCATAGCCCAGCAACCCGGCCGTGCTGGCGACATTGATCACCCTGCCCCAGCCGGCCTGCAGCATGTCGGGCAGCGCGGCCTGGGTGCAGTGAAAGACACCGCTCAGATTGACCTGCAACATCTGCTGCCACAGCTCGGCGCTGGTTCGATCGAACCGTTCGCTGACGGCCTGCCCGGCGTTGTTGACGAGAATGTGCAGCGGCCCGCGCGCCGCGCGCGCGGCGGCGATGGCCTGCGCGACCTCATCCGGCCGGGCCACGTCGCCGCAGACATAGCCGGCCATCACGCCGACGGCCGCCAGCTGATCACACGCGGCCTGCAGGCCGGCGGCCTGGCGGCCCATCAGCGTGATGACGGCTCCCTGGGCCCCAAGCGCCTGGGCGCAGGCTAGCCCGATGCCGCGCGCGCCCCCCGTGACCAGGGCATGACGCCCTTGCAACGGCGACAGAACGGTCATTTTGTATCTCCTTGGGGCGACAAGGCCGCCCGCTCGAAAAGAGTTTCCAGTTGGCGCTTGCCCGCCGCATAGGTCGGCGGCCAGGCGATGTCGCCATAGCCGATGCGGGCGGCCTCCCGCAAGGTCCAGGCCGGATCGGCCAGGTGCGGCCGGCCCACCGCGCACAGGTCGGCACGCCCCGAAGCAATGATGGCATTGGCATGATCGGCCTCGGAAATCGCCCCTACGGCGATGGTGGCGATCCCCGCCTCGTTACGCACGCGATCGGCGAAGGGCGTTTGATACATGCGCCCATAGACAGGCTTCTGGGCCGGGCTGACCTGGCCGGAAGAGCAATCGATCATGTCCGCGCCGGCGGCCTTGAAATGACGCGCGATCTCCACCGCTGCGTCACCGTCGATGCCGCCCTCGACCCAATCGTGGGCCGAAATGCGCACCGAAATTGGTTTATCGGCCGGCCATGCTTGGCGCACGGCACGGAACACCTCCAGGGGAAAGCGCAGCCGGTTTTCCAGGCTTCCCCCATAGGCATCCTGACGCTGGTTGGTCAGTGGCGAAATAAAGCTCGACAACAGATAGCCGTGCGCGCAGTGCAGCTCCAGCC
>JAEWJD010000286.1 GCA_023386765.1 Pseudomonadota bacterium
CCGCACCCGGCCGTGGGTGGCGGGGGGGGGTTGTACCAACGCCCGCCAGCCATGGCGGCTTAAAGCAGGAACAGCGCGGCGGCTGCGACGGCCGTCGGCGCCAGGGCCCCGGCCAGCAGCTGCGGCATGCCGACAGCGCCGTTATTGAAGCTGCCGCGCAGCAGGGCCACGCCGGCCGGATTGGGCGCGTTGGCGATCACCGTCAGCCCGCCGCCGGCTACCGCGCCGGCGACCAGCATGTACTGGGCCGATTCGGAGATGCCGTCGATGAGCGAGCCCAGGTAGGTCAGGGCGGCGTTGTCGGTGATGGCCGTCAGGCCCAGCGCGCCAAAGAACAGCACGCCCGGTTCGAGCGCCGTGACGATGGGTTGCAGCCACCATTGCTGCATGCCCCCCAGCACCACGAGCCCGGCAAGAAAGAAACCCACCAGCAAGGATTCTTTGATGATGAGTCGGTTCTGGTGTTCTTTGTATGCCTGGGTATAGCCGAGGAAGAACAGGAACAGGCCGATGAAAATGATCGGGTGATGGGCGGCCAGCACCACGGCCACCAGGAAGGCCAGGTGCACGGCGATCACCAGCAGCGACATCGGCTTGCCCGCGGCACCCACTTGCATGACGTCGGATTGCTGCAGGTAGGGGCGCAGGAAGTAGGTCAGCACGGTGGCATTGACCAGCACGGCCAGCGCCGACTTCCAGCCGAAAGTGGTGAACATGAAGGCGCTGTCCCAGCCCCAGGTCGAGGCGACCATCAGCACGGGGGGCGCGGCATAGGAAGTGAGCGTGCCGCCGATCGAGATGTTGACGAACAGCACGCCCAGGGCGCAGTACTTCAGGCGTTCGGGCATCTGGCGGTGGAACACCTGGGGCCCGAGCATCAGGGCAGCGATGGTCATGGCCGCCGGCTCGGTGATGAGCGAGCCGGCCAGCGGTACCAGGGCCAGGCACAGCCAGGCGCGCGCCGTGGTGTCGGCCACCGGCATCAGGCGCGCCAGGCGCTCGACCACGCGCATCACGGCGGTCAGGACTGGCAACGAGGCGGCGATCACCATCACCACGAAGACGAAGGCGGGCTCGGTGTAATTACGCGAATCGGCGTATTGCAGGGCCTGCTGCCCCGAGGCCAGGAAGGCCATCAGAATGAGCAGGATGCCGGCCCAGAAGCCGAACACCACTTCCACCTCGCCAAGGAGGTGGAGCAGGCCGGCATGGCGTTTACTGCGATGGGCCAGGCGTAGAAAGTAGGGGGCGCTGAATGTGTGCAGCAGTGCAATGGCGAAAACCAGGGCGGCAACGAGGTCGAGAGAGTTGTCGGTCACGGGGTTTGGGCTCGGTTGGGTGGGGCGGCGCGTTCAGACGCGCGAGACATCGACCCAGAGGCGGGTCTTGACGACATGCTGCACCAGCTCGTAGAGCGAGGTGGGCGTGCCTGCTGGCACCAGCACGCGCTGGATCAAGGCGGGTAGGTCCACGCGCAGCGAAGCCAGCGGCGCAGTGGGTAGTTCCGTGTGCTGAAGGGCTTGTAAGCGTACTGTATTTTCCGGCTGGATGTCGATGCGAAGCTGCGTATCGTCCGGAGGAAGCAAGGCTTGTTGCAGCGCGCCCAGGGTCGAACAGACATAGACATCCGAGGGCGGCAGCTCATGCTCGGGTGCCTCGCACATCCAGTTCTGTATGCCGACCAGCGCGGGGTCGGTATGGGCGTTGGCGGGGTTGTCATCGGGGGAATCGAAACGCAGCAGGTTGAACTCCAGCAGCTCCATCAGCTCGATGAAGGCCAGCGGGCGCATGACGGCGACCTGATCGAGTGTGTTTGTGGTGCTGTTGCGGCGGGGTGTCGTCACGTCATTCTCCCAATATGAAAGCCCAGCCCCCCGTTTTCAGGAGGGCTGGGCGCAGCCTGGGCCTAAGAGAGTGCGTCAGGCTTCTTGTTGCGCCATGGCGCGCATGCGGCGGCGATTGCGCACCGAGGAAAACACCAGCCAGATGGCCAGCGCGAGGATGGCGTAGATGAAGCCGGCGCTGATGGGACGGTCCACGAAGATTCCCATATCACCGCGCGACAGCAGCAGGGCGCGACGGAAGTTCTCTTCCACCATGGGGCCCAGCACGAAGCCCAGCAGCAAGGGGGCCGGCGAGAAGCGCAGCTTCAGGAACAGGTAACCCAGCAGACCCACCACCAGCACCATGCCCACGTCGAACAGCGTATTGTTGGTGCTGTAGACGCCCACGCAGACGAAGAACAGCGCGGAAGGGAACAGGTACTTGTAGGGCACCTTGAGCATCTTGGCCCACATGCCGATGAGCGGCAGGTTCATGATCACCAGCAGCACGTTGCCGATCCAGAAGCTGGCGATCAGGCCCCAGAACAGGTCGGCGTGCTCGGTCACCATCTGCGGACCGGGCTGGATACCGTGGATGATCAGCGCGCCCAGCATCAGTGCCATGACCGAGTCGCCCGGGATGCCCAGGCTCATGGTCGGGATGAAGCTGGTCTGCGCGGCGGCGTTGTTGGCCGACTCGGGCCCGGCGATGCCTTCGATGGCGCCACGGCCGAAACGCTGCGGCGTCTTGGAGACACGCTTTTCGACGGCATAGGACATGAACGAGGCGATGGTCGCACCCGTGCCCGGCAGGATGCCCAGCACCGCACCGATGGCGCTGCCGCGGGCGATCGGCGCCAGCGACTGCTTGATGTCACCCGGTTCGGGGCGCACCGACATCTTGGTGGTGTCGCGCACCTTGGTGCCGCGGCCGATGATGTTGACGTTGGCCAGGAAGTCAGCCAGACCGAACAGGCCCATGGCCAGTGCCACCAGCTGGACGCCGTCGCTCAACTCGATCACGCCGAAGGCATAGCGGATGGTGCCGGTGTTCACGTCGGTGCCCACGACGCCCAGCAGCAGGCCCAGGAACACCATGGCCACGCCCTTGACGGGAGAACCCTTGGCCAGCGTTGCGCCGGCGAACAGGCCCAGCATCATCATCGAGAAGTACTCGGCCGGCCCGAACTGGAAGGCTACCTCCACCAGTACCGGCGAGAACAGGATCATGATGATGATGCCGACCGCCGCCCCGATGAAGGAGGCCAGGATCAGCATGAACAGCGCCGAGCCGGACTTGCCCTTGAGCGCCAGCGGATTGCCGTCAAGGCAGGTCACCGCGTGCGAGGCTGTGCCGGGCAGGTTCAGCAGAATGCAGGTGATGCCTCCGCCGTACTGCGCACCGTAGTAAATGCCGGCCAGCATCATGAGCGCGGCGGTCGGCGTCATGGCGTAGGTCAGCGGCAGCAGGATCGAGATTGCTGCCAGCACGCCCATGCCTGGCAACACACCGATCAGGTTGCCCATGAAGACGCCGAACAGCGACCACAGCAGGTTTTCCCATTGGAAGGCAATGGTGAAACCGTGAATGACGTTATCGAAAAGTTCCATGGATCAACCCCAGCGCAGCATCGGGAACTGCAGTTGCAGGGCCCAGGAGAAAACAATCGCGCCGAACAGCGTCATGGCGGCGGCCAGCAGGGCGGCCGAGCGCACGGAATTGCCCGTGTCGCCCATGGCCGATACGAAGACCAGCACGAAGGTTGCCGGCAGAAAACCGAAGTACTCGCCGATCACGATGAACAGGGCGATGCCACCGGTGATGCAGGCCACGCCGCGCAGGCGCTCGCCGCGCGAAGGACGGTCCTGCGGGTTGGCTCGGGCGTCTTCTTCGGCCTGTGCGTCTTCCTCGATCTCTTCGGGGTCAGGCGTGAGCGGGATCAGGATGCCCAGGGCGATCAGGAACCAGCCGATGACCATCGGGAAGTAGCCCGGCCCCATGCGCGCCAATTCACCGATGTTGTAGGTGTTGGCCTCCAGGATGGTGAGTGCGCCGCACAGGGCGACGAACGCACCGCCCCATAGGTCGCGTTTTCTGAAAAATGTGGTGCTGCGCATCGCTTGCCCCCTTTCTTGTTGAATAGGCCACAGGCGGCATGTGTTCTGTGGCCGAAAAGGCGGCACTTTAGAAACCCGTCCTTCCAATTGGCTTTCGTTGCGGGGGTGGTTTTCTGCGGGTAAACCATAGTGGCTGGCTGTGTCGCGCTTCAGAGGTTTACCAGGCTGAACATGTTGTTTTCCATGGCGTTCACAAAAGTGAACATATCCCGCGATATACGAGTTGATTCACTGCTTGGCACGGTTTTTGCCGACGCACTGCGGGATTGCCAACGTTTGCAACTTTAGGGGGCTGTCTGGTCACGGCATAATCGTGTTGTTCCGGTTTTTCGCGTTGCCATGTTTCCTTTGCCGCTTACGGTCCGTATACCCCTGGCCGTCTCCCTCCTGTTCCTTGTGATTTCGGGCGCCTTGATCTCACTGGCGCTGCACGGCGTATCCCGCCAGTTCGACCGGCAGATCTCCGACATGGGGCAGGTCTATCTCGACGGCCTGTCGGCGGCGGTGCTGCCGGCCGTGCGCGCGGGTGACCGGGAGCAGATGGTGGATGTTCTTAACCGTGCGCTGGATACGCATATTGGCGTGGTCGACCGTACGCTGGCGGTGGCCGCCGCCGACGGCACCCTGCTGGCGCACGTGGCGCGTTACCCCGATGTCGAGCCGATCCCGCCGGATCTGGCCTCAAGCGCCTCGGGCAGTCTGTTCAGTCCGCGCTCGGCCGGCGTCTGGACCTGGCGTGCGCTGGACGCCGAGCGTCCGGAGTTGGGGATTGCCGTGGCCAATCTGGATGTCAGCGAGTTTCTACGCCAGCGCCGCGAGCTGGCCTATGAGTTGGTGCTGGTGGGCTTGGCGATCGGTCTGGTCGGGGCGGTGCTGTGCTTTGGCATGGCGCGCCGACTGCAGCGGCCCATCATCCTGTTGACCGAACGCCTGCGTCAGGCGCGGCGCCAGCCGCCGCGTGAGCTCGGCGAGACAGCCTTTGCCCACGATGCCGAGCTGCAGGAGCTGCTGGATGCCTATAACTGGATGGCGCAGGGCGCGCGTGAGCGCGAAGATCTGGCCGAGCGTCATGCCCGCATCGAGCGCGAGGCGGTGCTGGGGCGCATGTCGGCGGCGCTGGCGCATGAAATCCGCAATCCGCTGGGCGGGATGCGCACGGCCTTGCAGACCTTGCGCCAGTTTGGCGATCGCCCCGAGGTGCGCCAGGAGTCGCTGGCCTTCATCGAGCGCGGCGTGCAGGCCTTGCAGGCGGTGGTCGATGCCAGCCTGCGTACCTTCCGCCCTGGCGATGCTTTGTTGCAGCGCGCCGATATCGAGGATATCCGTTTGATGGTGCAGGCCCAGGCGAGCCGGGTCGGGGTGTCGGTGCAGATCCATTGCCACGGCATCGATGCCGAGCCGCTGGCGTTGCCGGCCGCGCCCTTGCGGCAGATCCTCCTGAACCTGGTGCTCAATGCGATCCAGGCCTCGCAATCCGGCGATACGGTCTATGTCGTGGCCCGTGCGCGTACCCGGGCGCTGGCGCTGCATGTTTCCGACATGGGCGCGGGGCTGCCCGAGCCCGCCCGGCGCGCCCTGAGGCTGGGACGCACCGAGGGCGACCGCATGGGGCTGGGGATCGTACGCGATCTGGTGCGCGGGCTGGGTGGCCGGCTGATGGCCACGGAATTGAACCCGGGGACGCGGATCTCGCTGCGGCTGCCCTACATGAAGCGGAGTGAGGCCTGATGAGCGATATCGATGTTCTCCTGATCGAGGATGACACCGTGCTGGGCGGGGCCTTGCAGCAGCGCTTGCAGCTGGAGGGTATTTCGGTGCGTTGGGCCCAGAGCGGCGCCCAGGCGCTGGAACTGTTGCGTCGCCTGCGCATGCGCCCGGCTTTCGTGCTGGCCGATATCCGCCTGCCCGATGGTTCGGGCGAGACGCTCTACCGTCACCTGATCCCTTATCTGGCCCGTGCCACCGTAGTGTTCGCCACGGCGTATGGCGACATCGCGCAGGCCGTGCGGCTGGTCGCCGCCGGGGCCAATGATTACCTCACCAAGCCCTACGACACCGATGCGCTGGTCGAGCGGATCCGCGTGGCGATCGCGGCCGCGGCCGAGCCCGGCGCAGCCGGCGGCGTGACCGAGAATCCGTTTTCCCAGGGCGAGTCCGGCGCGGCGCTGGCGTTGCAGATCGAGCGCCTGGGCAGCAGCAGCCTGCCGCTGCTGCTGGAGGGCGAAACCGGCGTGGGCAAGGACATGACGGCGCGCTATATCCACGGCCGCTCCCGCCAGGGGCAGGGCCCCTTCGTGGCCCTGAACTGTGCCACGCTGACCGAAGGCCTGGTCGAAAGCCAGCTCTTCGGCCATGCGCGCGGCGCGTTCAGCGGGGCCGGCGGGGCGCGCGAAGGCATCTTCGCGCAGGCCGGCGAAGGCACGCTGTTTCTCGATGAGGTGGCGGATCTGGTGCCCAAGGCGCAGGCGGTGCTTGTCCGGGTGCTGGAGGATGGCCGGTATACGCCGCTGGGCGCGGCCGCGGCGCAGCCGGCGCCTTGTCGCATCCTTGCCAGTTCGCAAGGCGATCTGGAGCAGGTCGTGGCGCAAGGGCGTTTTCGCGCCGACCTCTATTTCCGCCTGGCGGTCGGGCAGCTGCGGTTGCCGCCCCTGCGTCAGCGTCAGGATGCCTTGTTGCCGCTGGCGCGCGGCCTGCTGCGCGAACAGCCGCAAGGGGCCGGCCTGTCATTCGATGCCAGCGCCGAGCGCGCCTTGGCGCAGCATGACTGGCCAGGTAATGTCCGCGAGCTCAAGAACCGCATCGCCCGCGCGGCGGTCATGGCCGACGCCCAGGTCTTGTCAGCCGTCGATCTGTTTCCCGAGACCCGCCTGGGCGAGGCGGCGGCCGACCTTGGCGTGTTGCGCGCCGAGGCGGAGCTGCGCGCGATCCAGCAGGCCATCGCCGAGTCGGGCGGGCAGATGGGGCAGGCGGCCAAGTTGCTGGGGATCTCGCGCACCACGCTGTGGAAGAAACTGCGCGCTGCGCGCGAGCGCTGAACGCAAGCGTCAGGGCAGCATCAGGGCCATGGCGCAGCGCCCCGGCAGGCCGGCGCTCGCTTCTTCGGCCAGAATCGCCTGCAGGCGCGCATCCGGGCGGGCCAGGGTGACAAAACCCAGGCGCCGGTAGAAGGCTTCGTTGAAGGCCAGGTCGCGGAAGGTGGTCAGCGTCAGACGGCTCAGGCCGGCCTCACCGGCAGTCTGGCGGGCGGCAGCCATGAGGGCGCGCCCCAGGCCACGCCCTTGCTGCGCACGCCGCACCGACAGTTCCAGGATATGGAGATCCTGCCCGTATCGGCTGGCTGCCAGAAACCCCAGCAAGTGCCCGTTCTGTGCGGCGACCCAGGACCAGCCGCCGGCGATCAGCGACAGATGACCGGCGCTGTCGATGCCGGCATCTCCGGCAAGCCATTGCAGGCCGGGTACCTCCAGGAAGCGTTGGCCGGCATCGCGCTCGATCGCGGGCAGTTGCGAGGCATCGGCCGGTTCGCTGCGGCGCAGGGAGACGGTGGCAGGGGGGCTTGCTGGCATGGTGCTGTCTGGCGGGGATGAGGGGCAGGTCGGCCTTATGCCCCGGCAGGCGCGGGGAGTGTCATGTGGATCAGCGGATAGGGCCGTCCCTGGCCATCCAGGGGCGAGCGGCCAATGGGCTGGAAACCATAGTGGCGATAGAAACCCAGGGCCTGCGTGTTCTGCTCGTTGACATCCACGGTGAGCTTGCCGTGTTGAGCACGCGCATGATCAAGCAGGCGGCGGCCCACGCCCCGGCCGCGTGCCGACGGGTCGAGAAACAGCATGGCGACGTCGGCGCCATCGTCGCTGGCCTGCAGGCCCATGAATCCCAGGCAGCGTCCTTGTTCGTCCTCGGCCAGCCAGAGCGAGACGGCATGCAGGTACTGGTCGCGCACCTCGGGATAGAGCGCTTCGATCGTGGCGGCATCCAGGAAGTCGTGGGTGGCACGCACCGAGCGTAGCCAGAGCGCGGCCAGGGTCTCGGCGCTGGGCGGCAGTTCAGGCTGCCAGCGGCGCAGGGTGGGTGAAAGAGAGGTGCAGTTCATGAGGGGATTCTACCGGTGCCTAGCGTTGGCGCAGGGCCTGCAGAGCGTGCAGCACATGACTCGTGGCACGTTCCAGCGGGCCGGCGCGATGCGCCAGGCCCAGCGGGCGCCACAGGGCCGGGCGCAACGGGCGCATGGCGATGCGCGCATCGGGCTGCGGCGCAGCCGCCTCCTGCGGCAGCAAGGCCGCGCCATAGCCGGCGGCCACCAGGCTTTTGATGGCGTCGTTGTAGTTCAGGTGGATGCGCGCGCGGGCGTGCAGCCCGGCACGCGCAAACCATTCGGCGGTCTGGCGCGACAGCCGGGTGGTGCTGTCGTTCAGGATCAGGGCGCGCCCGGCCAGCCAGGCCGGTGTGATGCGCGCCGGCGGCGCCCAGCCGGCCGGCACGAAGGCCATGACCGGGTCGCGCCGCCAGGGCTGGATGACGAGGCCGGCGGCCGGCGGCAGCGGCAAAGCCACCAGGGCGATGTCCAGGCTGCCATCGGCCAGCCGCGAGAGGCTTTCCTGCGAGGTCAGCACTGCGGCCTGGATATCGATGTCGGGGTGCTCGCGTCCCAGTGTTTCAAGGGCCTGTGGCAGCAGGTAGGCCAGGGCGCCGGTCGAGGCGCCCAGGCGCACCCGGCCGGCCAGCCCCTGCACCTGGCGCTGCACGTCGTCCAGGGCCTGGTCAGCCTCGGCCAGCAGCCGGCGGGCCCGCTCCAGCAGGGTTTCACCGACCGGGGTCGGGCGCACCTGGCCGCGGCGGCGCGTCAGCAGAGGCGCGCCGATGCGCGCCTCCAGGTCGGCGACGTGCAGGCTGACCGTGGGCGCCGCCAGATGCAGGGCGGCGGCGGCCTGGGCGAAGGAGCCCAGCTCGGCAATCGTCACCAGGGTGCGCAGCCGGTCGAGATTGATTTCACGCATCGTAAGTAGATTCAGAAAATATGAAGTTGTAGATCATGAAATTCAACTTTTCCTATTCTATGGCATGGCTGAAGATATGCCGATCCGCTCTCTGGAAAAGGAAACTCTCATGCAACAGACCCGTGTTTTCATCGATGGCGACCAGGGCACCACCGGCCTGCACATCCACGAACGGCTGCGCGGACGCGACGATATCCGCGTGTTGACGCTGCCGGCCGCGCAGCGCAAGGACAGCCAGCACCGTGCCGAAGCCCTGAACGACTGCGATATCGCGGTGTTGTGCCTGCCGGATGCAGCCGCACGCGAAGCCGTGGCCGCCATCCGCAACCCGGCCGTGCGGGTGCTGGATGCCAGCTCGGCGCACCGCCTGACGCCGGGCTGGGAGTATGGCTTTGCCGAAATGCAGGCTGGCCAGGCTGAACGCATCGCGCAAGCCCGCCGCGTCACGAATCCGGGCTGTTATCCCACCGGTGCGGTGGCATTGCTGCGTCCGCTGGTGGCTGCCGGGCTGCTGCCGGCCGACTACCCGTTCACGGTGCATGCGGTGTCCGGCTATTCGGGCAAGGGGCGCGCCGGCGTAGAGGAGTATGAGAGCGGGCAGGGCGATGCGCCGCCTTACCTGGCCTATGGCCTCGGCCTGGAACACAAGCACACGCCCGAGATCGAGCGCTATGCCGGCCTGTCGGCACGGCCGGTGTTCCTGCCCGCGTACGGGGCTTTTCGCCAGGGCATCGTCCTGACCATCGCCCTGCAGACGCGGCTGCTGCCCGCCGGCGCCAGCGGGCAGGCCTTGCGTGCCTGCCTGGCCAGCCACTATGAAGGCAGCCGCTATGTGCAGGTGCAGGACCTGGCGCCGGCCGAGCTTGATCCGCGGGTGGCCAATGGCAGCAACGACCTGCACCTGCATGTGCTGGAGCATGCCGGGCACGGCCAGATCGTGCTGGCGGCGGTGTTCGATAACCTTGGCAAGGGTGCGTCCGGTGCGGCAGTACAGAATCTGGATCTGATGCTGCAGGGCTAGGGTATTCCTGATAAAAAAAACGGCCAGATTCCGGAGCTTTTCATGCGGCTGTCAGGATGCTGTCAAAAGCATGCCGGAGTCTGTCTCGTGTTCGCCACAAAGTGGTGAATTAGGTCTGGATGAAGGCCGAAACGTTCTTAGAATTCGCTCGCTGTAATAAGAATGATTCATAGAACGTTTCGGAGAATCGTGCGTGTCTGACGCCACATCCACCTGTTGCACAGCGGCCAGCCGCTGGTCGGCCAGCCTGGCCACGGCCATTGTTTCGCCCGCTTTCCTGGCGCTGCCATCCTTCGCTGCGGCGCAAACGCAACCGGCCGAGCTGGCGCCGGTGCGAGTGCTTGGGGAGGCCGAGACGTTCGATGTCAAGGCATCCGCCTCGCCCAAGTTCACGGCACCGCTGCTGGACACGGCCATGACGGTCAACGTGATTCCGCAGGAGGTGATCCAGACTCAGGCGGCTTCATCGCTGACCGAGGTGCTGCGCAACTCGCCGGGCATCACGTTCGGTGCCGGCGAAGGCGGCAACCCGCTGGGCGACCGTCCCTTCATCCGCGGCTATGACGCCCAGGCGAGCACCTTCGTCGACGGCATGCGCGATATCGGCGCGACCTCGCGCGAGGTCTTCAACCTGCAGCAGGTTGAAGTCATCAAGGGAGCGGACGGCACCTTCGGTGGACGCGGTGGCGCGGGGGGCACCATCAACCTGATCAGCAAGACCGCGCAAGCTGACGATTTCCATCATGCTTCGCTGGCGGTGGGCACCGATCACTACTATCGCGGCACGGTCGATTCGAACTGGAGCCTGGGCGACAGCACGGCTTTCCGCCTCAATCTCATGTATCACGATCAGGACGTGGCCGGCCGCGACGTGGTCGACTACCAGCGTTGGGGCGTGGCGCCGACGATCACCTTCGGCCTGGGCACGCCCACCCGCGTCACGCTGAGCTACTACCACCTGAAAAGCGATGACACGCCCGATAGCGGGATTCCGTACCGCTACCCCAGCACCAAGATCAAGCCGGACGGCAGCTACATGGGCGTGACCGGCACGGGGCCGGCCAATGTGAATCGCGATAATTTCTATGGCCTGACCAGCGACTACCGCCGCACCCAGTCGGACATGGCCACGGTGGCCATCGAGCATGATCTGACCGAGCGGCTCACGCTGCGCAATACCACCCGCTACAGCAAGGGGTCGCAGCGTTACGTCGTGACGCAGCCCGACGATAGCCAGGGCAATGTACTCAATGGCCTGGTCTGGCGGCGCGCCAATACCCGTGCCAGTGACGTCGATACCCTGGCCAACCATACCGAGCTGAGCGGGACGTTCGACACCGGTTCGCTCAAGCACAGCTTTGCCACCGGTATCGAACTGTCGTCGGAACGAGGCAAGAAAGACGCCCTGAACGTCAATCGGGGCAACGGAGCCAGTTGCCAGCAGGGGGCCGGGGCAGCGTCGGGCTACAACTGCACCAGCCTGTGGTCTCCCGACCCGCATGACCCCTGGGTCAACACGCTCAATGGCGGCCGCAAGGGAGATCCGACACGTTCCAAGACGGTGACCAAGGCGCTCTATGCCTTTGATACGGTCGAGTTCAATGAGCACTGGCTGGCCAACGCCGGCCTGCGCCTGGATGATTACCAGACCCGCTTTACGCAGAACAAGGCCGCCAACAATGCAGTGCTGCGCCGCAATGACACGCTCCTGAACTACCAGTTGGGCCTGGTTTACAAACCGGTTCAGAATGGCAGCTTCTATGTGTCGTATGGCACCTCCTCGACGCCGGCCAACGCGACCATGGGCGAGGGCAGCGAGAGCCAGAGCATTACGGTCAAGAGCGGGACCGACCTGTCGCCGGAAAAGAACAAGACCTACGAAGTCGGCACCAAATGGGACGTGCTGGATAACCGCCTGAGCCTGACGGGGTCGCTGTTCCGCATCGAGACGACCAATTCGCGCATCACCCTGCCCAGCGGCGATTATGCGATGGCCGGCAAGAAGCACGTGCAGGGCGTTGAGCTGGGCGTGGCCGGGGCGATCACGCCCAAATGGCAGGTCTACGGCGGCTACACCTACATGAAGTCCAAGATCAAGGATGACGGGGTGGCGGCCAACAGCGGCAATGACTTCCCCAATACGCCACGCAATGCCTTCAGCCTGTGGACCACCTACGCCCTGCTGCCGGATGTGACGGTGGGCGGCGGTGCCTACTACGTCGACAAGCAATACGGCAACGCCGCCAACACGGCCTACATCCCGGCGTACTGGCGCTTTGACGCGATGGCGGGTTACCGGGTGAACAAGCACGTCGATCTGCAATTGAACGTCTACAACCTGTTCGACAAGCAGTATTACGACAAAGCCTATGCGGCGCACTATGTCAGCGTCGCGCCAGGCCGCTCGGCCGTGTTGACCATGAACCTGAAGTATTGAGGCGCGCATGCCGGCCTCCCGGGTTTCCGTCTCCGAGCTCAATGCCCTGACGCCGCAGCGCTTCGCGGCCATCCTGGCCGGGCCGGCGGCCAGTGCGCTGCCCTGGCTGCGCGCCGCCGCCGAGGCCGGCCTGGCCGAGGCGCAGGCGGTGCTGGGTCAATGGTTGCTGGACGGCCGGGGGCAAGCGGCGGATCCGTGCGAGGCCGCCGGCTGGTTTGCGCGCGCGGCCGAGCAGCAGCACCCCATGGCGATGAACATGCTGGGCCGCTGCCTGCGCCAGGGCTGGGGCGTGGAGGTCAACCTGGTCATGGCTGCCTATTGGTTCGGCCTGGCCGCCCAGGCTGGGCTGGCCTGGGGCATGTACAACTACGCGACGGCCCTGGCATTGGGCGAAGGCGTGCCCCAGGCGCGCGGCCAGGCGTTGCATTGGTTGCAGCAGGCTGCAGACCAGGGACACGCCAAGTCGTTGAATCTGCTGGGCGGCTTTCATGAGGACGGCTGGGAGGTGCAGACCGATCTGGGCGCTGCGCTGGCGCTCTACCGGCGCGCGGCCGCCGGCGGCGACTTCCGGGGCGCGTTCAACTGCGCGCGCCTGCTGGCCCGTCAAGGAGGGATCGACGAGGCCCTCACGTATCTCGACCAGGTGCCGGCCGGGGCCACGCCTGCCTTTCTGGCCCAGGCGGCCGAGCATCTGCTGGCCAGTCACGCCGAGGCGCTTCGGGCCAGGGGCCGGGCATTCACGGTTATGCTGAACAGCCGGGCTGCGCAGGGCGTGGCTGCATCCGCGCCGCGCTGACGGCGTATCCAGGAGGTTTCGCATGTTGCTGCATCTGGCTTCGGTGCTAGGCAAGACAGAGGTCGCGCAAGCGCGCGAGTGCATCGATCGGGCGCCGTGGGTCGATGGCAACGTCACCTCGGGAGCGCAATCGGCGCTGGCCAAGCGCAATCTGCAGTTGCCCGAAGACGCGCCGGAGGCCCGTGAGATCGGGCAACGCATCCTCGACGCCCTGGGCCGCCACCCCCAGTTCATGTCGGCCGCGCTGCCCTTGAAAGTGTTTCCGCCGCTGTTCAACCGTTACGAGGGTGGGCAGGCCTTCGGCAACCATATCGATAATGCCGTGCGCCAGTTGCGCGGCACGGACTTCCGCTTGCGCACCGATCTGTCGGCCACGCTGTTTCTCAGCGAGCCTGCGGACTACGACGGGGGCGAGCTGCTGATCGAAGACACCTTCGGGGCGCAGCGGATCAAGTTGGCGGCGGGCGACATGGTGCTGTATCCGGCCAGCAGCCTGCATCGCGTCACGCCGGTCACGCGGGGGGCGAGGGTCAGCGCCTTTTTCTGGATCCAGAGCATGGTGCGCAGCGACGCTGATCGCGCCACGCTCTATCAGCTGGACCAGACGGTGCAGGCCCTGGCGGCCGAACGTGGCCAGGCCGATGCGGCGGTGATCGCCCTTACGGGCATTTATCACAATCTGGTGCGTCGCTGGGCAGAGATGTAGGGCTGCCCATGGCCAGCGCACCGCTTGCGGCTACCCGGCCGCTGGCCAGGCAGGCCGTCAGCAGGTAGCCGCCGGTGGGCGCTTCCCAGTCGAGCATTTCGCCGGCGCAGAAAACGCCCGGTAGCGCGCGTAGCTCCAGGTCGGCGGTGAGCGCTTCCAGCCGCACGCCGCCGGCGCTGCTGATGGCCTCGTCGATGGGACGCGGGCGGCGCAGGATGACCGGCAAGGCCTTGATGCGCCGCGCCAGCAGATCCAGATCCTCGAAGGTGGGCAGGCATTCACGCAGCAAGGCGGTTTTCACGCCCTTGAGCGCGAGCCGGCTTTGCAGGTGGCTGGACCACGAGCGTGCGCCGCGCGGATGGTTAAGCGCCTGGGCCACGCGGTCTGCGCTCCAGTCGGGCAGCAGGTCCAGCCAGGCGATGGCCTGGCCCTGTTGCCGGATCTGTTCGCGCAGCGGCGCGGACAGGGCATAGATGAGGCCGCCTTCGATGCCGTTGGCGCTCACCATGCATTCGCCGCGCCGGCCCGGCTGGCCTTCGGCCAGTGATAGAGCAACGGATTTCAGCGGCTGCCCCGCCTGGCGGGTGGCGAAATGCGGGCTCCAGTCGACGTCGAAGCCGCAGTTGGCGGGGGCGAACGGTTCGCTGTCCACGCCGAGGGCCTGCAGCGGCGCCAGCCAGCTGCCATCCGAGCCCAGGCGGGCCCCGCGGGCCCCGCCCACCCCCAGAATCACGGCATCGGCGGTGTGTTGCTGTTCGCCTTGCGGGGTGGCAAAACGCAGGCAGCCGGGGCCGGCCAGGGCCTGCTCTTGCCAGCCCAGCCAACGATGGCGCATGTGCAGGCGCACGCCCTGCCCACGCAGGCGGCTGAGCCAGGCGCGCAGCATGGGGGCTGCCTTCATTTCACGCGGAAAGACCCGGCCCGAGGTGCCGATGAAGGTTTCCACGCCCAGGGCATGGGTCCATTCGCGCAAGGCCTGGGGATCCAGGGCCTGCAGCCAGGCGGCGACCTGCGGGGCGCGCGCGCCAAAGCGGTCGATGAACCCGGCCAGCGGTTCGCTATGCGTGAGGTTCAGGCCCCCGCGCCCGGCCAGCAGGAACTTGCGCCCCACCGAGGGCATGGCGTCGTAGAGGTCGACCTGGGCGCCGCCCAGGGCCAGGGGCTCGGCGGCCATCAGGCCGGCCGGGCCGCCTCCGATCACGGC
>JAEWJD010000304.1 GCA_023386765.1 Pseudomonadota bacterium
CTATACGAGAGCGCGCCAGCGCGCCGGGGCGGCTGTGCCGTCGGACATGTTTGCGTACATCTCGGCGCGGCCCGGTGCACGCAAGCAAAAAAAACGGCCCGGTAAGAACCGGGCCGATACGGGGCACACAATACCGTGTCAAAAAAGGCTCGCGGGGAACACGGTATCGGTGTCAGAGAACTGGCCCTGCAATCCGCGTCCAGGGGATCGTTTGTCCGCGGGTAGGCGCAAGGCCGTGATCTGAAGACGCAGTCTACTGGGTCGAGTCTGACGGAGTCCTGAAAGCAGATTGGTCCTGCATGCCGGCGGTGAGTCAGGCAAAAAAAAAGCTCCCGAGGGAGCTTTGAAAAGGCCGGACTGGCGCAGCGGTCCAATCCGGCGGGGGAGGGTAGGCTCAGGCGTCGATATCGTTGTTCTTGGTTTCACGCAGCCAGAAGGTGCCGATGACCAGGGTCATCACCGCGATCACGATCGGATACCACAGGCCATGATAGATGTTGCCGGTGGCAGCCACCATGGCGAAGGCGACCGGCGGCAGGAAGCCGCCGAACCAGCCGTTGCCGATGTGGTACGGCAGGCTCATCGAGGTGTAGCGGATGCGGGTCGGGAACATCTCCACCAGCATGGCCGCGATCGGGCCGTAGACCATGGTCACGTAGAGCACCAGGATGGTCAGCAGCAGTACAACCATCACATTGTTTGTCTGAGCCGGGTCAGCTTTGGCGGGGTAGCCGTGTTCACGGATGGCTGTGGTGAGGGATTTGTCCAGCTCGGCGACCTTGGCCTTGAACTCGGCCGGTGCCAGGCCAGTGCCTTCGAAAGCGTCGAACTCGTCATTGCCGACGCGCACCTTGGCCGGCGTGCCGGCGGGCGCGGTCTGGTTTTCATAGTTGACCGAGTTGCGTGCCATGAACGACTTGACCACGTCGCAGGAACTGGTGAACGAGGCGGTGCCTACCGGGTTGAACTGGAACGAGCAGGTGGCCGGGTCGGCGATCACGGTGACCGGTGCGGTGGCCTGGGCCTGGGCCAGGGCAGGGTTGGCGTAGTGGGTGATGGCCTTGAAGATCGGGAAGTAGGTCAGCGCCGCGAGCAGGCAGCCCGCCATGATGATCGGCTTGCGTCCGATCTTGTCGGACAGCGAACCGAAGATCACGAAAAAGGGCGTGGCGATCAGCAGGGCAACGGCCAGCATGATGTTGGCGGTGTTGGCCTCGACCTTGAGGGTCTGCGTCAGGAAGAAGAGCGAGTAGAACTGGCCCGTGTACCAGACTACCGCCTGGCCGGCGGTCAGGCCCAGCAGCGCCAGCAGCACGATCTTCAGGTTGCGCCATTGGCCAAAGGATTCGGCGATGGGGGCCTTGGACCCCTTGCCTTCCTCTTTCATGCGTTGGAAGGTCGGCGATTCATTGAGCTGCATGCGGATCCAGACCGAGATGCCAAGCAGGATCACCGAAATCAGGAAGGGCACACGCCAGCCCCATTCCTGGAAGGCTTGTTCGCCCAGCGCGGTGCGGATGCCCAGGATCACCAACAGCGACAGGAACAGCCCGAGCGTAGCCGTGGTCTGGATCCAGCTGGTGTAGAAGCCGCGACGCCCGTGCGGAGCGTGTTCTGCCACATAGGTGGCGGCACCGCCGTACTCGCCGCCCAGCGCCAGGCCTTGCAGCAGGCGCAGCACGATCAGGATGGCGGGGGCGGCGATGCCGATGGATGAGTAGCTGGGCAATACGCCGACCAGGAAGGTCGACAGGCCCATGATCACGATGGTGACCAGGAAGGTGTACTTGCGTCCGACCAGATCGCCCAGACGGCCGAACACCAGGGCGCCGAAAGGGCGTACGGCGAAACCGGCAGCGAAGGCCAGCAGGGCAAAAATGAAAGCAGCGGTGGGGTTTACGCCCGAGAAGAAGTGCTGGGCGATGATCGCGGCCAGTGAGCCGTACAGGTAAAAGTCATACCACTCGAAAACCGTGCCCAGCGACGACGCAAAGATGACTTTCCGTTCTTGGCGTGTCATGGGCCGGTGTGTCGCCTGGGGGCCTTGCCCCGGCAGAGTTGTCGTGCTCATGGTGTCTCCTCGTTGTTGGCCAGTGGTGTTCCACCGTGCTCAGTGCCCCTGTGCCGTTGGATGACATGGAGCTTGGGTGCCAACTTACGGAGCGAGACTGACGAGGTTCTGACGTAACCCTTACCTGAATCTTAATTTTGAAATTGAATGTAACGTCATCCTGGGAGACCTAGGGTAACTCCTTAGGTCATCCCGCGAGGCGTGTCGCGTACGGCAGCGTAGTGCTTGAAGCGCACGATGAACCGCGCGCCGGGCGGATCCGCCCTGGGATCCTGGGTGTCGATGCTGACTTCGGCCTGGTGTTTCTGGGCGATTTCCCGCACGATCGCCAGGCCCAGGCCGCTGCCATCGGCGCGCACGCCCAGCACCCGGTAGAAACGGTCGAAGATACGTTCCCGTTCCTCGGGCGGCACGCCGGGCCCGCTGTCCTCGACCTCCAGTACGGCATGTTGCAGTGTCTGGCGCACCCGTACCGTGATGTGGCCGCCATGCGGGGTATAGCGCAGGGCGTTGTCGACCAGGTTGTTGATCAGCTCGCCGAGCAGAATGGGGTTGCCCAGGATGTTGACGGGATGGTCGCAGCCTTCGAAACCCAGATCCGTCCTGACCGAGAGGGCTTGCGGTACCCATTGCGCCGTGTGCTCCGAAGCCACGGCATTCAGGTCTACGCACGTTAGTGCCGTGCTCTCGGGGGTCTCGGCGCGGGCCAGCAGCAGCAATTGGCTGACCAGCCGGGTAGCGCGTTCCGATCCGGTGACCAGCTGCCGCAGGCTGGACTGCATTTCCTCCGGGCTGGCATCGCGCAGCGCCAATTCGGCCTGTGTACGCAGGCCGGCCAGCGGGGTCTTCAACTGGTGGGCGGCGTCAGCCACGAAGCGGCGTTGCGCCTGGACGTTGGCCGATAGGCGGTCCAGCAGTTCGTTCATGGCGCCGACCAGCGGGGCGATTTCGGTGGGGGCGGCGTGTTCGTCGATCGGGGAAAGAT
>JAEWJD010000323.1 GCA_023386765.1 Pseudomonadota bacterium
CCGCCTTCGTAGATCAGGTCGACGATCAGCTTCAGCTCGTGCAGGCACTCGAAGTAGGCCATTTCCGGGGCATAGCCGGCATCGACCAGGGTGTCGAAACCTGCCTTGATCAGTTCGACCGCGCCACCGCACAGAACGGCCTGCTCACCGAACAGGTCGGTTTCGGTCTCTTCGCGGAAGTTGGTCTCGATGATGCCGGCACGGCCACCACCGTTGGCGCTGGCGTACGACAGGGCCACGTCACGGGCAGCGCCCGACTTGTCCTGATAGACAGCGACCAGGTGCGGCACGCCGCCACCCTGGGCATAGGTCGAACGCACCGTGTGGCCCGGGGCCTTGGGGGCGATCATGATGACGTCGATGTCATCGCGCGGCACGACCTGGCCGTAGTGCACGTTGAAACCGTGGGCAAAGGCCAGGGCAGCGCCGGCCTTGATGTTGGCGTGCACGGAATCGCGGTACACGGCGGCGATGTTTTCGTCGGGCAGCAGCATCATGACGATGTCGGCGCGCTTGACGGCGTCAGCCACTTCGGCGACGTCCAGACCGGCGTTGGCGGCCTTGTTCCAGGAAGCGCCGTCCTTGCGCAGGCCGACCACGACCTTCACGCCCGAATCATGCAGATTCAGCGCATGGGCGTGGCCCTGCGAGCCATAACCGATGATGGCAACGGTCTTGCCCTTGACGAGGGAGAGGTCGCAGTCTTTGTCGTAGAAAACTTTCATGATTGCTCCAGATGCTTATTTTGGATTTGTTGAATTCAGAATGTAGGGTACTGCGTATGCCGCTCAGAGCTTGAGAATCCGCTCGCCACGGCCGATGCCGGAAACACCGGTACGGACGGTCTCCAGAATCGCGCTGCGATCCAGCGCCTCGATAAAGGCCTGGACCTTGTCCTGATCGCCGGTCAGTTCGATCGTATACGACTTGTCGGTGACATCGATGATGCGGCCGCGGAAGATATCGGCCATGCGCTTGACCTCGTCGCGCTCCTTGCCGACAGCACGCACCTTGATGAGCATCAGCTCACGCTCGATATGTGCGCCTTCGGTCAGGTCGACCACCTTGACCACATCCACCAGACGGTTCAGATGCTTGGTGATCTGCTCGATGATCTCATCCGAGCCCACCGTGACGACCGTCAGGCGCGACAGGGTCGCGTCTTCGGTGGGCGCCACGGTCAGCGTTTCGATGTTGTAGCCGCGCGCGGAAAACAGCCCCACCACGCGCGACAGCGCGCCGGGCTCGTTTTCCATCAGCACAGAAATAACGTGTTTCATGCTGGACTCCTTACAGATCCTCGGAACCGAGCAGCATCTCGGTCAGCCCGCGGCCTGCCTTGACCATCGGCCACACGTTTTCGGTGCGGTCGGTGATGAAGTCCAGGAAAACCAGGCGGTCCTTATGCTTCTTGAATGCTTCGCGCAGCGCCGGCTCGACGTCAGCCGGGCGGTCGATGCGCAGGCCCACATGCCCATAGGCTTCGGCCAGCTTGACGAAGTCGGGCAGCGAATCCATGTACGACTCGGAATAACGCGAGCCATAGTCGATCTGCTGCCACTGGCGCACCATGCCCAGGAAGCGGTTGTTCAGGCACACGATCTTGGGCGTCAGGCGGTACTGCTGGCAGGTCGACAACTCCTGGATATTCATCTGGATCGAGGCTTCGCCGGTGATCACTGCGATATCGCTGCCGGGGTTGGCCATCTGCACGCCCATGGCGTAGGGCAGCCCCACGCCCATGGTGCCCAGACCGCCAGAGTTGATCCAGCGCCGCGGATTGCCGAACTTGTAGTACTGCGCCGCCCACATCTGGTGCTGGCCCACATCGGAAGTCACGAAGGCATCGCCGCCCGTCACTTCCCAGAGTTTTTCCACCACGAACTGCGGCTTGATGACCTCATCCGAAGGCGCGTACTTCAGGCATTCACGCCCGCGCCAGCCCTGGATCTGCTGCCACCATTTGTCCTGCGGCGCCGGCTTGGTGTCCTGGCGCGCCTGATCATAAAGGGCGATCAGATCGACCAGCACATCCTTGACGTTGCCCACGATGGGCACATCGACGCGCACGCGCTTGGAGATCGACGACGGGTCGATGTCGATGTGAATGATCTTGCGCGCGTTCTGGGCAAAGTGCTTCGGATTGCCGATCACCCGGTCGTCAAAGCGTGCGCCGATAGCCAGCAGCACATCACAGTGCTGCATGGCCATGTTGGCCTCGTAGGTACCGTGCATGCCAGGCATGCCGACGAAATGCGGATCGTCGGCCGGCATCGCACCCAGGCCCATCAGCGTATTGGTGCAGGGCGCGCCGACCATGTCGACCAGCTGGCGCAACTCGGCGCTGGCTTCCGACAGGATCACGCCGCCGCCGGTGTAGATCATCGGCCGCTCGGCCGACAGCAGCATCTGCACTGCCTTCTTGATCTGCCCCTGGTGGCCCTTGGTCACCGGCGCATACGAGCGCATGCTGATCTCGCCCTTCTTGGGCGTGTATTTGCACTGCGCAATGGTGATGTCCTTGGGGATATCCACCAACACCGGGCCGGGACGGCCGGTGCGCGCGATGTAGAACGCGCGGCGCAGGGTTTCGGCCAGATCCTTGACGTCACGCACCAGAAAGTTGTGCTTGACGCAGGGACGCGTGATGCCGACGGTGTCGCATTCCTGGAAGGCGTCCTCGCCGATGGCGGCAGTGGGCACCTGCCCGCTCAGGATCACCATCGGGATGGAATCCATGTAAGCGGTGGCAATACCGGTCACGGCGTTGGTCACGCCGGGGCCGCTGGTTACCAGGCACACGCCGACCTTCTGCGACGAACGCGAATAGGCATCGGCAGCATGCACGGCGGCCTGCTCGTGGCGCACCAGGATATGCTGAAACTTGTCTTGCTTGAAGATTGCGTCGTAGATATACAGCACGGCGCCGCCGGGATAGCCGAAAACGTGTTCCACGCCTTCATCGGCCAGGCAGCGCACGAGAATATCGGCGCCATTGAGTTCCATGTTGTCATTCCTTTTTAGACCAGCGCTGATTCTCTGATTGCCGGCCACCCGGATACGGCGGCGGCGGAACCCATACCGGCGGCGGCAACATGATCCGGCGCTTTGAGGCTCACGGAGCCACGCCACCCGGACACCTTGCCGACCCGGCACTGATTCGTCAAAGACACAGTGCGAACATCCCGGGGATGCTGAAGGTCGAAACGGAAGCCTTGGCAACACACGCTTTTGGCGCGGCCAACAGCAGATAAAACTGGCGCAGCAGGCCGCGGAAGGTGGCCCGGGCCCTGCTCGCCCGCGCGCCGGATTCGGATAGCAGACCGGCGCAAGAGGAGGATTTATACCGCGTTGCGGCATCCTCCGCAAATCGGGCTGTTGCCCGCCTGCATCATGGCAGGGCAGGCGGGCCGCCGGCAGCGAGGCCCAGCGCCCTTTTGCGGTGCACACCACGGCGGAGGCTGGTTCCGGCCCCCAAACCGCCCGGCGCTCTCTATACTTGCCTCATCACGGTCTTTTGCGCGTTCTGCCATGGACATCCGCATCGCCAATATCCGGCGTTTCCTCTACAGCCATTATTTCTTTGGCGGCGTGCGCCAGGCGGTCGGCATGCTGCTGCCGGTGCTGGTGCTCGGCGGCCTTTTCGGCCAATACGCCATGGGGCTGGTGGCCACCTTCGGCGCCCAGTGCCTGGCCATCATCGACCAGCCCGCCGGCCCCCAGCGCCACCGCAACAACGAAATGCTCGGCGGCGCACTGCTGGGCACCGGCACCGTGGCCGTCACCGGCCTGGCCTCGACCTACCCGCTGATCCTGTGGCTGGTCGTGATCGGGCAGTGCTTTCTGTTCTCGATGTTCACCGTGTTCGGCAAGCGAGGGGGCCTGATCGGCTTTGCCTGCCTGCTGCTCATGACGCTGACCATGCATTCGCCCATGGCCCCCGACGAGGTCGTCTGGCATGTGCTAGCCACCCTGGGCGGGTCGCTGTTCTATCTGCTCTTCAGTTTCGCCTTCCGCCGTGTGTTCTGGCTGCGCGAGGAGCGCCAGGCGCTGTCCGTGGCCCTGTTCTCGACCGCTGACTACGTTTCCTCGCGCGCCCGGCTCTATGACGAAACGGCCGACCTGGACGACGCCTATCTGGCGTTGATGCAACGGCAGTCGCTCATGACCGAGAACCAGCAGGCCGCGCGCGACCTCGTGCTGCGTGCACTGCCACGCGGCAAGGGCTATCGCGAAAGTGACCGCATCATGCTGTGGAACATGTTCGTCGACATGCTGCAACTGCTCGACACCCTGGTGGCCACCCACACCGACTACGCGCGCCTGCGCCGCGCCCTGGCCGGCAATGATTGCCTGATCTTCATGCGCGACGCCCTGATCAAGATGTCGATGGAGCTCAACCGCATTGCACTCGACCTCTCGCGCGGCCGGCCCACGCAATACCGCAGCAGCGCCAAGGCCGAGCTGCGCGCCATCGAGTACGAGATCGAACAGCTGAAACAGGCCGGCCTGAGCGAGCGCGACCCGGAAATCCTCACCCTGCTGGTGCAGGTGTTGCGGCGCCTGCGCAACGCCGCCCGCCTGGTCGACCGGCTGGCCGATCACAGCCAGGCGCCGCACGATGCCGTGCCCACCAGCGCGCTGCGCATCGACAAATCGCTCACCCGCTTCATGTCGCGCCAGGAAGTCCGCCTGGGCATGCTGACCAGCAATCTGCGACTGGACTCACCGCACTGCCGCTACGCGTTGCGCGTGACGCTGGCCGCGGCCATCGCGCTGGGCGTGATCGGCAGCCTGCTGCCGGCAGAAATGGCCTCGCACAGCTACTGGGTGCTGCTGACCATCGTCATCGTCATGAAGCCCGGTTTTGCCATGACCCGCCAGCGCAACGGCTGGCGCCTGATGGGCACCCTGATCGGCTGCCTGCTGGCGCTGGCGCTGTTCCTGGTCACCGACAAACCCGCCGTGCTGTTCGCCGTGCTGTTGACCGCGTGCATCATGGGCAACAGCCTGGTGCAGCTCAACTACATGGGCAGCGCCATCTTCAACACTTTGTTCGTGGTGCTGGTGTTTCACTTCGTGGCGCCCGGCACGGTCTCGCTGGGGGTGATCGGGGAACGTGCGCTGGACACGCTGGTCGGCTGCATCCTGGCACTGCTGTGCAGCTACGTGCTGCCCTGGTGGGAAGCCAACTACATGGCGCCGCTGGCGCGCGCTGCCTCGCGCGCCAACCTTGAATACCTGCGCGCGGGCATGCGCTATATCGATGTACTGCGCCGCTACGGTGGCGCGCAGGCCGACGCCGGCAATGCCGAGGTCACGGAGGCCGACGTGGCCTTGCGCCTGGCGCGCAAGAACGTGCATATCGCCTTCAGCAACTATGCCGAAGCCTTCTATCGCATGATGAGTGAACCTCAGCACCACCAGATCAACGTGCCGGAGTTCAACAACCTGCTGATCCAGAACCACGTGCTGGCCTCCCAGATCACCGCCACCGTCCCCACGTTGGCCGCGATGGAGCAGACACCGGCGCCGGTGCAACTGGCCCTGGAAGGCATGGAGCAAGCCTTGCAGGCCGATCAACCCGAGCCGGCGCTGCCGCCTTTCTCGATGGACACCCAGGGCGAAGCGGCCGGACTGGCCTACCCCATCAAGCAGATGCTGCGCGCCAGCGGCATGATCCGCCAGGAGCTGCAGGCCGTGGCCTGAGCCCCGGCCTCGGCCCGGCGGCGGGAAACGGACAAAAAAAAGCGGCGGACAATGCCGCCGCCCTGCAGTCCTGAGACCTCAGTCCTGCTTGCGCCGGAACACCAGCTTGTCTTCGCTCGACGCCGCGGCGTCAAAGGCATAGCCTTCGCTGGCAAAGCCACGCAGGTCTTCGGCCCGCGCGACCTTGTTCTCGATGGCGTAGCGCACCATCAGGCCGCGCGCCCGTTTGGCATGGAAGCTGATCACTTTCCAGGCGCCGCTCTTCCAATCCTGGAACACGCACTGCACCACGCGCGCCTTCAGGGTCTTCAGGTCAACCGCCTTGAAATACTCTTCCGATGCCAGGTTGATGACCAGCGGCGCCGCCTCGCCCTCCTGGCGCTCGTTCAGGTAGCCCGCGATGGTCGAGCCCCAGTAGTCGTACAGATTGCGGCCCTTGGACGTCTGCAGGCGGGTGCCCATTTCAAGGCGATACGGCTGCATCAGATCCAGCGGACGCAACGCTCCATACAGGCCACTGAGAATGACCAAGTGCTCCTGCGCCCATTCGAGCTGGGCAACCGACAGCGTCGGCGCCTCCAGGCCCTCATAGACATCGCCATTGAAGGCCAGCACGGCCTGGCGTGCATTGTCCTGGGTAAAGCTGCGGGTCCAGCCGGCATAGCGGCCGACATTGAGTTCGGCCAGCGCCGGGCTCAGGCTCATCAGCTCGGCGATATCGCCGGCCGACTTGGTCTTGAGCACATCGATGAGCGCAGCAGCCTGCGGCACGAACAGCGGTTGGGTGTGCCCGACGGCCGGCAACGGCGAGTCGTAGTCAAGTTTCTTGGCGGGGGAAAGCAAAAACAGCATACGTGCACAATCCTTGTTAATCAGCGGGCAGTCCAGCCGCCATCCACGGAAATCGTCGTGCCGGTGATCTGCGCCGCCGCCTCCGAAGCCAGGAACACGGCCGTGCCACCCAGTTGCTCAGGCGTGACGAACTGCAGCGAAGGCTGCTTCTCGCTCAACAGCTCGCGAGCCGCGGCTTCCTGGTCCACGCCATCGCGCTCGGCCAGCGCCGAGATCTGCTTCTCGACCAGCGGCGTGCGCACCCATCCCGGGCAGAT
>JAEWJD010000325.1 GCA_023386765.1 Pseudomonadota bacterium
TCCGAGCTGGGCGGCTACAAGGAAGTGATCGCCCGCATCGATGGCGATGGCGCCTACGGACGCCTGAAGTTCGAGTCGGGGGCGCACCGCGTGCAGCGCGTGCCCGCCACCGAGGCGCAAGGGCGCATTCACACTTCGGCCTGCACGGTGGCCGTGATGCCCGAGGCCGATGCCGTGAGCGAGGTGGTGATCAACCCGTCCGATCTGCGTATCGATACCTTCCGTGCCAGCGGCGCGGGCGGGCAGCACATCAATAAGACCGACTCAGCCGTGCGTATCACCCACCTGCCCACCGGGCTGGTGGTCGAGTGCCAGGATGACCGTTCGCAGCACCGCAACAAAGACCGGGCCATGCAGGTGCTGGCTGCGCGCCTGAAAGACAAAGAGCTGCGCGAGCGCCAGAGCAAAGAGGCCGCCGAGCGCAAAAGCCTGGTGGGCTCGGGCGATCGCTCCGCGCGCATCCGGACCTATAACTTCCCGCAGGGGCGGGTCACCGATCATCGCATCAACCTGACGCTGTACAAGCTGCAGCAGATCATGGAGGGCGACCTGGACGAGCTGACCGGCTCGCTGCTGGCCGAACATCAGGCCGAGCAGCTGGCGGCCCTGGGCCACGACCTGTGAGCCGCGTGCTGATCCGCGATGTGTTGCAGGATGGCCGCCTGCCGCGCCTGGAGGCGCGCATGCTGGTCGAGCGGATCTGGCAGCGCTCGCGCGCCTGGCTGCTGGCGCATGACGACGAGCCGGCCGAGCCGGCCCTGCGCGCCGCCTACGAGACGCTGGCGCAGCGCCGGCTGGCAGGCGAGCCCATGGCCTACGTGCTAGGCGAGCGCGAGTTCATGGGCCATGTCTTTACCGTGTCGCCGGCGGTGCTGATCCCGCGTCCGGATACCGAGACGCTGGTCGAAGCGGCGTTGGCCTTCCTGGCAGAGCGCCCCACGGCGCGCGTACTGGATCTGGGCACCGGCAGCGGCGCGATTGCCGTCTCGATTGCGCTGGCGTGTCCGCAGGCCGAGGTCACGGCGACCGATCTGAGCGCCGACGCCCTGGCCGTGGCACGCGCCAATGCCGAGCGTCTGGGCGCATCGCTGACGCTGGCCCAGGGAAGCTGGTTCGCGGCGCTGACGCCCGGACAGAAGTACGATCTCATCGTGTCCAACCCGCCGTATATTCACCGGGATGACCACCATCTGTCGCAGGGGGATCTGCGTTTCGAGCCGCCCGGCGCCCTGAGCGACGGCGCCGACGGCCTGAGCGCGCTGGCCGAGATCGCAGGCCAGGCCCTGCGCTGGCTGGCCCCGGGCGGCGCACTGTGGTGCGAACATGGGTGGGATCAGGCGGGCGCCGTGCGCGCCCTGCTGCAGGCCTCGGGCCTGAAAAACGTCGAAAGCCGGCGGGATCTGGGGGGAATCGAACGGATTTCCGGGGGCTTTCTATAATGCATATGTTCCGCGTGTTCCTTTTGCGAGTTTAGCCATGAGCGATGTACAGAATTTCATCCGTGAGACCGTGACCCAGCATCCCGTGGTGCTGTTCATGAAGGGCACGGCGCAGTTCCCGCAGTGCGGCTTTTCGGGCCGTGCCATTCAGATCCTGAAGGGCTGTGGCGTCAAGAAGCTGGTCACGGTCAACGTGCTGGAGGACGAAGAAGTCCGCCAGGGCATCAAGACCTTCTCCAGCTGGCCCACCATCCCGCAGCTCTACGTGGGCGGCGAGTTCATCGGCGGCTCTGACATCATGTCCGAGATGAACGAAAGCGGTGAGCTCAAGACGCTGCTGGACCAATCCGGCGCCACGGTCTGATCCATGCGCAGGCTGGTCATCGGCATCACCGGCGCCACCGGTTCCCTGTATGCCGTGCGCATGTTGCAGACATTGCGCGAGGTCGAGGACGTGCAGACCCACCTGGTGGTGTCGGCGTCGGGCGTGCTCAATATCCAGCATGAACTGGATATGAGCCGCCAGCAGGTGCATGCCCTGGCCGACCATGTGCACGGGGTGCGCGATGTGGGGGCGACGCTGGCCAGCGGCGCCTTCGAGACGGCCGGGATGGTCATCGTGCCTTGCTCGATGCGCACCCTGGCCGCCGTGGCCCACGGCCTGTCCGATAACCTCATCACTCGGGCCGCCGACGTCACGCTCAAGGAGCGTCGCCGTCTGGTCATGATGGTGCGCGAGACGCCGTTCAATCTGGCGCATCTGCGCAACATGACGGCGGTCACCGAGATGGGCGGCATTGTGTTCCCACCGCTGCCCGCCTTCTATCACCGGCCATCCAGCATCGAGGAAATGGTGGACCACACCGTGGCCCGCGTGCTGGAGCTTTTCGATATCCGCGTACCCGGCCCGCGCTGGGAAGGCACGCGTCCCTGATCCCGGGGGGCCTGCTCAGGCCGGTTGCGGGTAGCTCTGCTGGTAGCGCACGCTGAAGGTGTGCAGGGCGCGCAGCGCCTGTTGCGGGTCGTGGCCCGCCTTGAGCAGGAAGCTGTCGAAGCCCACGCGCGCCTGGTAGTACAGCGTATCGATCATCACGTCGCCCACGGCGCGCAACTCGCCGCGCCAGCCGTGGCGCCCGCGCAGCAGCTGGGCGAGCGAATAACCGCGCCCGTCGGTATACACCGGGAAATCAATCGCAATGAAAGCGGGCGCGGACTGCGTCAGGGTGCCGTCGGCGGCGAGCGGGTCCAGGTCGGCATCCGGGCCCAGGAGCAGGGCCACAGGATGCCGGCGCGTGCGCAAGGCTGCTTGGTGGGCGAGCCAGACCGGGAGTTCGACGATCCAGTGTGCCTCGTCGGGCGGCGGGCATTGAGCATCGGCATGCAGGCGCCAGGGGTTGGCCTGCAGCTCGCCCTGGCGGATCAGTTGGGGGGTGTGCGTGTCAGCGGTCATGGCGGCGCTCTCAGGCGGGCACGGCCTGCGCCCGGGGGGCGGCCTTGGCCAGTTGGGGATCGGCGTAGACGTCGTGCTTGAATGGATCGATGCCGACCCGCTCGACCACGTCGATGAAGCGTTCCTGGTCGCTGTCGCGCAGGGTGAGATAGGTACGCACCAGGCGTTCGACCACGTGCGCGACCTGCTCGCGTGCGAACGAGGGGCCGATGATGCGGCCGATCGCCGCGCCGCCGCCGCGTTGCGATGCCAGGTCTGGCAGCGGGCGTGCCGCGCCGTTCTGGCGGCCGCCCAGCGTTACCTGGTACCACTCCTCGCCAGCCTTGTCCACGCCCAGGATGCCGATGTGGCCGATGTGGTGGTGGCCACAGGAGTTGATGCAGCCGGAGATGTTCAGGTCCAGCTCGCCGATCTCGAACAGGTAGTCCAGGTCGTCGAAGCGGCGCTGGATGGCTTCGGCCACCGGGATGGAGACAGCATTGGCCAGGGCGCAGAAATCGCCGCCCGGACAGGCGATGATATTAGTGAGCAGGCCGATGTTGGGCGTGGCGAGCTTGAGGTCTTCGAGTTCGCGCCAGAGCGCCGGGAGTTGCGCGCGGCGCACGTCGGCCAGGATCAGGTTCTGTTCGTGCGAGACGCGCAACTCGCCGAAACCGTAGCGTTCGGACAGGTCGGCGGCCGCGTCCATCTGTTCGGCCGTGATGTCGCCTGGCGGCACGCCGGTGGCCTTGAGCGAGAGCGTGACGGCGGCATAGCCCGGCACGCGATGCGGATGCACGTTGGTGCGCAGCCAACGGGCAAAGCGCGGGTTTTCGGCCGCCAGGGCGGCGGCGGGATCTTCCGGGCTGGCGGCCAGGAGATCATAGGCGGGCCACTCGAAGCGCCCGGCGATGGCGTCGAGCTGGCCCTGGGAGATGGTGTCCGGGCCGTCCTTGATGCGCAGCCATTCCTCCTCGACCTGCCGGGCGTAGGCCTCGGGGCTCAGGTCCTTGACCAGGATCTTGATGCGCGCCTTGTACTTGTTGTCGCGCCGGCCATGCAGGTTGTAGACGCGCAGCGCGGCCTGCAGATAGGTCAGCAGGTGCGGCCAGGCCACGAAGGGCTTGATCAGGTGGCCGACCATGGGCGTGCGGCCCAGGCCGCCGCCCACCCAGACGCGAAAACCCAGCTCGCCTTCGTGCTCGACGGCCTGCAGGCCGATATCGTGCACGCCGACAGCGGCGCGGTCCTGCAGGGCGCCGCTGACGGCGATCTTGAACTTGCGTGGCAGGAAGGCGAACTCCGGGTGCAGCGTGGACCACTGCCGGATGATCTCGCACCATACCAGCGGATTGACCAGCTCGTCGGGCGCGATGCCGGCGAAGTGGTCGGTGGTGGTGTTGCGGATGCAGTTGCCGCTGGTCTGGATGGCATGCATCTGCACCTCGGCCAGCTCGGCCAGGATGGCGGGTACGTCTTCCAGGCGCGGCCAGTTGAACTGGATGTTCTGGCGCGTGGAAAAATGGCCGTAGCCGCGGTCATAGCGGCGCGCGATGCCGGCCAGCGTGCGCAACTGACGTGCGGCCAGCATGCCATAGGGAATGGCCACCCGCAGCATGGGCGCATGACGCTGGATGTACAGGCCGTTCTGCAGGCGCAGCACGCGGAACTCGTCTTCGCTCAACTGGCCGTCGAGGAAGCGGCGGGTCTGGTCGGAGAATTGGGCGACGCGCTCTTGGACGAGCTGCTGGTCGACCGGGTCATACACATACATATCGGGAACCCCGCAAGGCCGAAAAGACGGCCGCGAAAAGGCGTCCGGCCAGGGGCGGACACAAGGAAAGCGTGGCTCATAACCGTATCAGCCAGGGTTTCCGCGAGTCCAAGTCTTTGTGGTTATATGAATGAATCCGCCAGTTCTGTGGGGCTTACAGCAAGGGCTCGATGGGCAGCCAGGACATCATGCGCACGCTCAGGCGCTGCCACCAGGTGGTGCCGGGTTCGTGGTGCACGCGTTCGCCGTTGTCGGGCAGCTGCCAATACATCCGGCCCTGCTCGTCCAGGCCGACACGATAGGTGGTGGCGGCGATGCCTTGGTCGAAGGTCTGCGAAATGGCGCTGGCCAGCGTCGGGCTGTCGATCACCAGGCCCAGCTCGGTATTGAGGTGGGCCGAGCGCGGGTCGAAATTGAACGAGCCGACATAGGTGCTGCGGCCGTCGACCGCGAAGGTCTTGGCGTGCAGGCTGGAGGCCGAGCTGCCGAAGGGGCCGGGGCTGCGCGGGTGGGCCGGACCGTGCCCGCGGCGCGGCATCTCGTAGAGCGTCACACCGCTGGCCAGCAGCGCGCGGCGTCGCTTGGCATAGCCGGAGTGCACCACGCTGACGTCGGTGGCCTCCAGTGCATTGGTCAGCACACGCACCTGCACGCCTTTGCGCGCCAGCTCGGCGAACGCTGCCGTGCCAGGGGCCGTGGGGACGAAATAGGGCGAGATCAGTTCGAGGTGGCTGCGCGGCTCGCCCATGAGGGCCAGCAGCTGATGGGTGATCAGCCCGGCGCCCTGCGCCTTGCCCAGGGCCTTGGCAGGATCGTCGCTGACCACGCGCGCGGGTGCCCATTCCAGCTCCAGGCGGCCCTGCAGCAGCTGCCCGACCAGTGGCGTGCGTGCAATCGCTTCCATGTAGTGATCCGAGCGCGGATCCTGTTCGACGCCCACGGCCGAACGCGCCAGCGCGTGCAGCGCCTGTGGCGCGGCGGCCGGCAGCAGCTGGCCTACCGGATAGGCGGATTCGCTGGCCCAGTAGCGGTCGAAATCTGTCGATACCTCTTGCACCACCGGGCCGACGGCCAGCACGTCCAGGTCGGCGAACAGCACGCCGTCGTCGGCGCCGAAGTACTCGTCGCCAATGTTGCGTCCGCCCAGGATGGTGGCCTGGTTGTCGGCGGTGAACGACTTGTTGTGCATGCGCCGGTTCAGGCGCCGGAAGTCCGGCAGGTAGCCGAGCACCTTGGGATGGCGCAGCACGAAGGGGTTGAACAACCGCACTTCGATATTGGGGTGGGCGTCCAGCGCTGCCAGCGTGGCATCCAGACCCGATGTGCCGTTGTCATCCAGCAGCAGGCGCACCCGCACGCCGCGGTCGGCGGCCTGGTGCAGGGCTTCGAGCAGCAGGGTGCCGGTCATGTCGCCGCGCCAGATGTAGTACTGCACATCCAGCGTGCGCTGGGCTGCGCGCGCCAGCAGGATGCGCGCGGCAAAGGCATCGTGCGCATCGGTGATGCTGTGGATGCCGCTCAGGCCGGGATGGCGTGCCGCGCGTGGCGCGATGGCCTGTCCCAGCGAGGTGCCACAGGCATCCTGGGTGTGCAGTGCGCAGGAGTCTGCGCGCGCCGGCGTTGACGGCAGGGCGACTCCCAGCAGGTCGGCGAAACGGCCCACGGCGGCGCGTCGGCGCTCAGCCCAGGGGCTGTTCGAGGCAGGGCGCGAATTCGCCCGTGGCCGAGTCGCGCACGTACAGCAGGCCGGTGGCCACGCCGAAGTAGCAACCATGCAACTGCAGTTCGCCGTCGGCGACGCGGCGCTGCACCGAGGGGAAGGTCATCAGGTTGCGCAAGCTATGGCCGATCACGCCCAGTTCGAGGCGCTTGAGATCCTGTTCGCGGTTGCCGGTGCTGTCGCCCAGGGCGTCGGCCACCGGGGCGATCTGGGACATCCACTTGCCGATGAAATTCATTTTCGACAGCGGCTGGCTCTCATCGTAGAAAGAGCGGATGCCGCCGCAGGAGGCGTGGCCCATCACGACCACGTGCTTGACCTTCAAACCATTGACGGCGAACTCGATGGCCGAGCTGGTGCCGTGGTAGGAGGATTCGGCATCGGGTTCGCAGGGCGGCACGAGATTGGCCACGTTGCGTACCACGAAGAGTTCGCCGGGCCCGACATCGAAGATGGCCTCGGGCGAGACGCGCGAGTCACAACAGCTGATGATCAGGATTTCCGGGTGTTGGCCTTTTTCTGCCAGCGCTTCATAGCGGCTGCGCTCGGAGTGGAAACGGCCTTGTAGGAAGGCCTGATAGCCGTCGGTGAGTCTTTTTGGAAACATGCTCATATCCTGGATGGACGCCCTACGGCGCGTGACGCGGCCTGTCGGCCACGCCTCGTGGGCCGTCCTTGTCTGGCGGCGCGGGGCGTAGCCGTATTTTCCCACATTGGCCGATATCGGAAAAAATCGATTTTGACGGCGTGGAAGCCGGTGCCGCTCCCTGCCGGAGAGATTGCGGCTTGCCAGCCCTGGCGCTTTACCGGACACTCTATCGGACCACGGTGACCCGGCGAGGCGCACACCTGGGGTGGTGCCGCGCATCCTGCCCGGCCCGAAGCCAAGGAGAACATCATGAAAATTCGCGTTGGTGGGTTGGCGGCAGGCCTTTGTCTGGCCGTGTGGGCGGCCACGGCAGCTGCTGTGCCGGGGGTGGCCGATGCCGTGGGTAACGCGGCAACCAAATCAGCTGCCGGTGCCGGTGCGCCGGTCACGGCGCCGGCGCCGACCTCCAAGGAAATGACGCTGCAGCAACAGCGCATGGGCGCGTGCAATAAATCGGCCGCCGGCAAAACCGGCGATGATCGCAAGGCCTTCATGAGCAGCTGCCTGAAAGGCGAGGAGCCGGGCAAGGCCCTGAACTCGCAGCAGACCCGCATGAAAGACTGCAATGCCCGCGCCGCATCCCAGGCCCTGGCGGGCGAGGCCCGCAAGACCTTCATGAGCACCTGCCTGAAGGGCGGCTGAGGCAGCCCGCAGGCTGCCCGCGGGTTCAGACCGTCGCGATCGGCGTGACCGGCGAGCCGATCGCGTGCGGCAGGCGCAGCGGCGGCGCGGTCAGCATGAAACGGTTGCGGTCATGGGCACGTAGCCAGTCGGCCAGATCCTTCAGGTACCACAGCTCGGCCAGCGGCAGCCCCAGTTTGAACAGGCAGTGGTGATGCAGCGGCAGCATGGCGCGTGGGCCCTGGCGCTCGCGCGCCGGGTAGGCCTCGACGGCATAGTTGTCGGCGCAGATGGCCACGATGCCGCTGTCGGTGATCCATTGCAGCAGCGCGCTGTCGGTGCCATCGAGTGCGGCGCCGTACTGGTGCAGCACGTTGGCATCGGGCTGGCCCTGCATGGCCACGACGGCTTCGGCATAGCCGGTGCGCAGCACCAGCATATCGCCGGACTCGACCGTCACGTTCTGCGCGCGCATGGCCTGTTGCAGCTCGGCGGCACCGATCAGGCTGCGGCCGACACCGAATTCGCGCTCCAGGTCCACCAGCACGGCGCGGCCCTGCAGGCCTTGCTGGGCAAGGTTTTCCACACCCAGCTTGAGTGCGGCCGAAGGCCCGCCGCTGTTGCAGCCGCAACCCAGGTGGTCGCCATCGGCCGGGCCGACCACGTCGACCCCGGCGCGATAGCCGTTGTAGTACACCAGCTCATCGCTGCCGTCGCCATCGGCGTCGAACAGCGCGCCCACATGAGCCAGCGAGTCCCACTGGGTGGAGTATTGCATCGACAGCAGCACCTGGTCGTCGCTCAGGACGTCGACCGCGTCCGGATTGAGCGCGCGCAACGGGAAGTTCACATAGGGCGTTTCGTCCAGGCGCGTCGGGCTCAGCTGCGGCGGATGGCGTCGCGGGTTGAGCACGTTGCCGCCGGGCAGATCCAGCGGCAATGACAGGCAGAAGGTTTTACCGGCCCGGATTTCCTGGGCGCCCTTGAGCACCTGCTGCGGCGTGAGCAGATTGAGGCGGCCGAGTTGATCGTCGGGCCCGAAGTCGCCCCAGTTGGAACCGGGCGGCCGTTGTTTCCAGCGCTGCATGATGTTTACTCCGTGAGGAAGTCCAGCACCGCGCGGGTGAAGGCTTCCGGGTTCTCCCAGTTGGAGATATGGGAGGTATCCAGCTCGACATAGCGTGCCCCGCCGATATGTTCGGTGAGGTACTTGCCGTCGGCCGGCGTGGCGGCCAGGTCATGGGTGCCGGCGATGACCAGGGTGCGGGCGCGGATCTCGCCCAGGCGCGGGCGCAGGTCGGCGTCGCGCAGGGCGGCGCAGTTGCCGTTGTAGCCGGCGTCGGGCGTGCGGCGCAGCATGTCGACCAGCACCTGGGTCAGGCCCGGTTCGCGCGTGCGGAAACCATCGGTCAACCAGCGTTCGACCACGCCGTAGGCCATGTTGGCCAGGCCGGTCTGTTGCACGGTGGCGATGCGGTCGGTCCAGCCCTGGGCGCTGCCGATGCGTGCAGCGGTGTTGCACAGCACCAGGCGGTCGATGCGCCCGGGGTGGTTCAGGGCCAGGGTCAGGCCGGTCGGGCCACCCATCGACAGACCGCAGAAATGGGCCCGGGCCACGCCCAGGTGATCCAGCAGCTCGACCACGTCGTCGGCCAGCTGCTCGAAACGGTACTCGCCTTCGGGCACGCTGGAGCGGCCATGGCCGCGGGTGTCATAGCGCACCACGCGGAAGTGGCGCGACAGGGCCGGCACCTGCTGGGCCCACATGTCGGCATTGGTGCCCAGGGAGTTGGACAGGACCAGGACCGGGGCGTCGGCGGGACCGTCGACCACGTAATACAGACGGGCCTGGCTGAGATCGGCGTAGGGCATGAAAGATTCCGGATAAAGGGCCGACGCGCCCGAAGGCGCGCCGGTTCACGACATTACAGATGGCACTTGCCATCCACGTAGGCTTTGCGCCAGCGGGTGATGGCGACGCGTTCGAACAGCTCGACGCGGTAGAACGGGTCGGCCTGGATCAGGCGTTCGGCTTCTTCGCGGGTATCGACGTCGACCACATACAGGCCGCCGCCGATGTCGCTGCCGTCATCGTGCAGCTTGGCGCCGCAGGCCAGCAGCAGATGCTTGTTGTCATCCAGGAACTTCAGGTGTTCGGCGCGGGTGGCCTGGCGCAGCGCCTGGTGATCCGGCTTGTCGAAGGTCTCGATGATGTAAGGCATGCTGGCTCCGGGCTCAGATGGCCGACGGGTGACGCGCCAGGGCGGTCACGTTGACGTCCATGTACGGGAACAGCGGCAGCGAGGAGAGCAGCTGGTGCAGTTCATCATGGCTCTCGACGTCGAAGATGCTGACGTTGGCGTAGCGGCCGGCTACGCGCCACAGGTGTTGCCACTTGCCATTGCGTTGCAGGTCCTGCGCCAGGGCCTTTTCGTCGGCCTTGAGCTTGTCGGCGCGTTCGGCCGGCATGTCCACGGGCAGGTTCACTTGCATTTCAACCATGTACAGCATGAATCTCTCCTTCAGGGCTTGCGCGGCGT
>JAEWJD010000330.1 GCA_023386765.1 Pseudomonadota bacterium
ACGCCCAGCAGCAGGCCCGGGGCGGCGGCGCGCACCTCGGCCAGGCTGGCGTCGTCGCGGCCCAGGTGGGCCCCATCGGCGCCGGCCTCCACGGCGCAGCGCCAGTCGTCATTGACGATGAACAGCACGCCCAGCTCGCGGCACAGGGGCGCAAGCTCGTGCGCCTGGGCCAGGCGCGCGTCGGGGCTGAGGTGCTTGCGGCGCAACTGCAGGGCACGCATGCCGCCGGCCGCGGCCTGGCGCACGGCGTCCAGCAGGCGGGCGGTGTCATCCCATTCGGGGGTGACGCCATACAGGCCGCGAGGGAAACGGGGAGCGTTCATGGCAGCATCCGGTTGGGGATGGGGCGGCCCATGCCTGCCGCAAAGCTGGCGGCCAGCCCCTGCTCGGCATGGGCCAGGGCTTGCTCGACGGCCTGCGGCATGCTGGCGCCGCCGGCGAGATAGGCAGCCGCCGCTGCCGCCAGCAGACCGCCGCTGTCGCCGCTGCGCGCCGGCGGCGTCTGCCAGTTCCAGGTGTGCTGGCTGCCATCGCTGCCGACCAGCAGGTTGACCAGATGGCCCGGGCGCAACGGGCTGCCCAGCACCAGTGCCCATTGGGCGCCGCCGGCCAGCATGGCATGGGCGGGCGTGGGCGAGCCGGAGGTGTCGATGCTGCCGTCGGCCTGCCATTGCGCCAGGCGCATGTGCTCGACCACCACCAGATCGGTTTGCGGCAGCACCAGCTCCAGCGTGGCGGCCAGCATTTCCTCGGCATCATCCTGCTCGACGGCATCCTGGGGCAGCGGCGCGCGCGGGCCCAGGTGCAGCACCAGCGGCACCTGGCTGTAGTCGGCCGCCAGCTGGGCCACCACGCTGGCGGTCTCGGGGGTGAACATGGCGCCGACCTTGATCGCCTGCACGGGCATGTCCTCCAGCAGGCAGCGCGCCTGGTCGTCCAGCACATCGGGTGCGGTCGGATGGATATCCTCGATACCGGCGGTGTCCTGCACCGTCAGGGCGGTCACCGTGGCCAGGCCATGGCAGCCCAACCGGGAACAGGTCACCGCGTCGGCTGGCAGGCCGTCGGCGCCGGTGGGGTCCAGGGGAGCCAGAATCAGTACGATAGGGGGAGTAACAGCGGTCCCGGAGGGGGAGGACAGAGCAGGAAACCCTCATTTGCTTTACATCAGAGGGGCTTCCGGCGGGGTTTCGGTAAGATATGCCCATTCTAATGGATGCTTCTGCCGCTTTGGCCCCCCCGGGCCACAGGCGCTGGGGCAAGAGAGAACTATGCGTACTTGGATGTGTCTTATCTGTGGTTGGGTTTATGACGAAGAATCGGGTCTGCCCGATGAAGGGATTGCCCCGGGCACCCGCTGGGAGGACGTGCCCCCCAACTGGGTCTGTCCCGAATGCGGCGCCCGCAAGGAAGATTTCGAACTGATGGAAATCTGACACGTCGGCCCGCCCGACGGCGCTGGGCGGCGATGACGCCGGCCTGATGCGCGATTCAACCCTTCTTGGAGATCGCGATGACCGACACCCTCCGCCCGGAACCTGACGACACGCAGCCGTTGGCTACCGATTTTTCGAATCAATTCCTCCTGGCCATGCCCGGCATGGCCGACGAAAACCTCGCGGGCTCGGTGATCTATGTCTGCGAACACACCCCGCGCGGCGCGCTCGGGCTGGTGATCAACCGGCCCACCGAGCTGACGCTGGCCTCCCTGTTCGAGCGCATCGACCTGAAGCTCGAAATCGGCCCGGTGGGCGATGCCAAGGTGTATTTCGGCGGCCCGGTGCAGACCGATCGCGGCTTCGTGCTGCATGCGCCGGCCGGCGACTACAGCTCCAGCATCCAGCTGGGCGAGCTCGCCCTGACCACCTCGCGTGATGTGCTGCAGGCGGTGGCCGATGGCAATGGCCCGGCGCGCATGCTGGTGACCCTGGGCTACGCTGGCTGGGGTGCGGGCCAGCTTGAAAGCGAAATGAGCCAGAACGCCTGGCTCAATGTGCAGGCTGACGCTTCCATCATCTTCGACGTTCCCGCCGAGGATCGTTACCCGGCCGCCATGCGGCTGCTGGGCATCGATCCGCTCATGCTGGCGGGCGAAGCCGGACATGCCTGAAGAAACCCTGCTGGCCTTTGATTTCGGCGAAAAGAAGATCGGTATTGCCATCGGCAATACCCTGACACGCCATGCGCGGCCGCTCGAAATCATCTTTTCCGAGCGGCGCGACGAGCGTTTCGGACGCATCGGGCAATTGCTGCAGGAGTGGCAGCCCCAGCGGGTGGTGGTAGGGCTGGCCCTGAATACCGACGGCGGCGAACAGCGCGCCACCCAGCGCTGCCGCCGCTTTGCCAACCAGCTGCAGGGTCGTTTCGGCCTGGAGGTCGAACTGGTCGATGAGCGCGGCTCCAGCATGGAGGCTCAGCAACGCCTGGGCACGAATGCCCCGGACGACGCCATGGCGGCAGCCGTGATCCTGCAACGCTACCTGGATCGCCTGCCCTGATGCGCCGTTTCAATCCGCAGCTCGGCCCGCAAGGCGAGCTGCGTCATTTCCTGACTACCGAAGGTTTGTCGCGTGTGCAGCTGGAAGCCTTGCTGGACAGCGCTGCGCACATGGCCGGCCGTGAGGCGCCGGCCAGCCTGCATGGGCGTACCGTCGGCCTGAGCGGGCTGGATGCGGCGCTTGAGGCCATCGTGGCGCGCGCGGTCACGCGGCTGGGCGGGACGTTGTGGGTCGATGCGGATCCCCGGGCCAGGCCCGCCGATGTCCATGTGCTGGCTCACGCGGCCAGTGGCGCCGCCCACGATCTGGCACGCAGCCAGGCCCATGTCATCAATGCGGGCGACGGCTGGCATGCCCGGCCATTGCCGGCGCTGGCCGACCTGTTGCATATCCGCCAGGCCAAGGGCGGGTTCACCGAGCTGCGCGTTGCCCTGCTGGGAGATTTGCGCCATGACGGGCGCGGGCGCTGCCTGGTGCACGCCCTGACCACCCTGGGCGCACCGCAACTGCGTCTGGCCACCGCGCGTGCGCTGCGGCCTGACGGGTTGGCGCAACTGGGGCTGAGCGCCCATGACGATCCTGCCCAGGCGCTCGAAGAGGCCGAGGTGGTCATCGAGCTTGGGTTGCAGCCCGATGCGCTTGCATTGCTTCCTTCGGCGCGCGACTACGCCCGGCGCTGGGGCCTGACGCCGGCCGCCCGGGCCTGTGCGCAGCCCGATGCCCTGTTCCTGGGCGCGCCGCCCGCCGCGAGCCTCGAAGCCGCCGTCATGGCGGTGCTGCATACCCTGCTGGGAGCGACGCCATGACATGGCTTATCCGGGGCGCGCGCCTGATTGATCCGCAGCACGGCCAGGACGCCGTGGCGGATCTCTATCTCGCCGAGGGCCGCATCCTGGCACAGGGCGCCGCGCCAGCCGGCTTCGAGCCGGCGCGCGTGATCGAGGGGCATGGCCTGGCCGTGCTGCCAGGCCTGACGGACCTGGCCTGGCATGGTGGCGCCGATCCGGCTCGCGAGGCGCAGGCGGCCTTGTCGGCAGGGGTGACCCGTGTGGTGCTGGCCCCCGGGCAGGCCGCAGTCGAGAGCCCCTTGCAGGCTTTGCCGCTGGCGCCGTTGTGCGGCCCCGAGGGGCAATTGGCCGAGATGGCGCTCGCGCTGCAGAATGGCGGCCTTGCCGTGGCGCAGGGCGATGGCCCGCTGCCCGGCAACCGTCAGCTGTGGCTGGCGATGCAATACGCCGCCGACCTGGACACCACTCTGTGGCTGCGGCCCGAGGATGCCGCGCTGGCGCAAGGCGGCGTGGCCGCCGCCGGCCCGTATGCCGCGCGTCTGGGCTTGCCTGCCGTGCCCGAAGAGGCCGAGACAGTGGCCCTGCAGACCTTGTTCACTTTGCAGCGTGCCACCGGGGCGCGCCTGCACTTGTGCCGCCTGTCGAGCGCCGCAGGGTTGGAACTGCTGCGCCAGGCGCGCCGGGCAGGCCTGCCCGTAACGGCCGACGCCACCATCCAGCATCTGCACCTGACCGACCTGGACCTGGGCTTCTACGATGCGCGGGCGCATCTGCGCCCGCCCTTGCGCAGTCAGCGCGACCGCGATGCCATTGCCCAGGCGCTGGCCGACGGGACGCTCGATGCCCTGTGTTCCGACCATTGCCCGCTGGACGAGGCAGCCAAGGCTGGCCCGTTCGCGCTGACCCGGCCAGGCGCCAGCGCCGTCGAGCTATTGCTCTCGTTGACGCTGAAGTGGGCCCGCGCCCAGGGCCTGCCCCTGGTGCAGGCCTTCGCATGCCTGACCAGCGGCCCGGCTCGCGTGCTGCGCCAGCCCGCAGCGAGCCTGGCGCCCGGCGCGCCGGCCGATCTGTGCCTGGTGGATCTCGATGACGAATGGTTGCCGCAACTCCACGGGCTGCGCAGTGTCAGTAGCCAGACACCGTTCGCGGGTATGATGCTGCCCGGCCGTGTGCGCGCCACTTTTTCGGGTGGGCGCCTATCTTGGGAGACGCCCGCTTGAACGTATTGCGCTTTGCCCTACGGGCCGTGTTGCTGCTGCTCTGGATCTTGTTCGGGCTGTTCTGCGTCAGCCTGGTCTATCGCTTGCTGTCCAGCACGCGCCGAGCGGCGCTCAATCGCTTCTGGTCGCGCTGGTTGATGCGGTTGTGCGGGATACGGGTGAAGGTGTTCGGGCAGCCACGGCTTGCCGGTGCCGTACTGTGGGCCGTGAACCATGTTTCATGGATCGACATCTTCGTGCTCAACACGGTGCGGGCGGCGTCCTTCGTGGCCAAAAGCGAGATCCGTTCCTGGCCGGTGATCGGCAGCCTGGCTGCCGGCGCCGGCACCTTGTTCATCGAGCGCGGCCAGCGCCATGCCGTGCACGCCATGGGCCAGTCCATCGATGCCTGTTTCGAACGTGGCGAGGCGGTCGGGCTGTTTCCGGAGGGCACCACTTCTGAAGGTTTCGAGCTGCGGCCCTTTCATGCCAGCCTGTTCGAGCCGGCACGCGCGGCGGGCGTGGAAATCCAGCCTGTGGCGCTGCGTTTTCTGCACCACGGCCAGCGCAGTGGCTTTGCCGCCTTCGTGGGCGAGGAGTCGCTGGTGGCGAATCTGTGGCGCGTGCTGGGCGCCACCGGCCTGTCGGTCGAGGTGGCTTTCCTGCCGCCAGTGGCGACCCGTCACGCGGACGGCTCGCCTTTCACCCGGCTGGAGATTTCGCGCCTGGCGCGCGAAGCCATCCTTACCCAGCTCTGAGCCGGGGCTATTCGGACAGCGGATCCTGGAACTGGCTGCACTTGATCTGCACCAGCCTGCGATCCTGCAGCCGCATGGCGCTCAGGGCGCCACCCCAGACGCAGCCGGTATCCAGGCAGATCAGGTTGGGGCGCACCAGCAGCCCGAGCGTGGACCAATGCCCGAAGACGATGGTGACGTCGCGGGTGGCGCGGTTGGGCACCTCGAACCAGGGTACGAGGCCGGCGGGCCATGCGCCCGGCGCGACCTTGGTGGCGAACTCCATCTGACCGCCCGGCGTGCAGAGCCGCATGCGCGTCAGGGCATTGATGATGATGCGCAGGCGCTTGCTGCCCTTGTGATCTTCTTTCCAGACCACCGGCTCGTTGCCGTACATCTTCTGCAGTGACTTCTGCCAGTTCGGCGCACGCAGTGCCGCCTCGACCTCGGCGGCCAGCGAGAGCGTCTTGGCGACATCCCACTTTGCCATCACGCCGGCATGCACCATGAGATGGTTGTGGGCGAAGTGTGCCAGCGGGCGATATCGCAGCCAGTCGATGATGTCCGCTGCATCGGGGGCGTTGAGAATGTCGTTCAGCGTGTCCGACTTGGATGGCTTGCGCACGCCGGCGGCTGCCGCCAGCAGGTGCAGGTCATGGTTGCCGAGGATGGACACGGCCCGATCGCCCATGGCCATGATGCGGCGCAGGGTGCCCAGCGACTCCGGCCCGCGGTTGACCAGGTCGCCTGCGAACCAGAACGTCGCCTCGGGATCGGAGGCGATGTCGGGATGGGAGAGTAATTGCTGCAGCGGCGTGCAGCAGCCCTGCACGTCGCCGATCATCCAGATGCTGCCAGTGGTCATGCCGACGCTTTTCTCCATGGCCAGCGGTGTTGCATAAAACGTGCCGTGATATGGCGGTATTCCATCAGGGCCAGGGCGCCCAGAGCCAGCAGCATGGCCGCGGCGTTGGGGCCGAGCGCGGTCAGCCAGGGCGGCCAGCGGCTGAGCATGCCCACGTTCAGCGCCAGCTGGTTGACCATGAAGAAGGCCACGCCCATCAGGATCCCGATGAAGACCTTGGCACCGACGCCGCCCCGGCGCGTTTGCATGAAGGCGATCGGCGCGGCGATGGTGATCATCACCAGCAAGGTGAAGGGGTAGACGAACTTGCGCCACAGGGCCACCACCTGACGGTCGGCCTGCAGCTGGTTATGGTGCAGATAATCGATGTAGTCGATCAGCGTGGCGGCGGACATGCGCTCAGGCGTGAGCACGCGCGCCAGCAGGCGCTCCCCATTGAGCGTCGTGTCCAGGCGCAGGGAGGGCAGGTTGACGACCTCGGCCGGCGGGGCGCTCGGTTGGCGTGCGTTGGCCAGCGCCTGCGTGGCACGTTCGTCCAGGCGGGTCTGTACGACATCGGTCATGACCAGGTCGCCATCGCTGAAGCGTCCGGTGGCCGCGGTCGACAGCGAGGCCAGCTCCAGGTCGGGCTTGAGTTCGTAGAGCGTGACGCCCTCGACCTCGCCGTTGGCCAGCAGGCTGCGGATATTGATGATGCGGGTGCCGCCATCGCGGGTCGGCTCCTTGAACCAGTAGCCGCTGTTCAGGCGTCCGCCGCCGGCCTTGCCGCGAAAGGTCAGGTCGGCCTCGCCGCTTTTGATCTCGGCGGCAGGCGTGACGAACTCGGACAGCAGGGTGGCGCCCACCATGAGGGGGATGGTGATGATCCACAGCATGCGCATCAGACGCATGCCGCTCACCCCGGAAACACGCAGGATGACCAGCTCGTTGCGCTGCGCCAGCCCGGCCAGGGCCAGGATGGAGCCGATCAGCAAGCCGATGGGCAGCAGGTCGTACAGGCGGGTGGGCAGGGCCAGGGCCTGCATGTAGAGCAGCGCCGGCATGCTGAATTTGCTGCCGACGTTGTCCAGGTCATCGACCAGCGCGAAGAACGTGAACAGCCCCAGCAGGGCCAGAAGCACCACTGCACAGGAGCGATAGATCTCGCGGGCCAGATATCGGCGGGCGGTACGCATGGTTATCGAAAAAACCTTCAAGGCGCGCTCGCGATGGGCGCGCAAACACAAAACTTTAACAAATCCCGGGGCCGTTCTTGCGGCGGCGTGTTACGGGATGTCCACCAGGCGCATGCGCCGCAACAGCGTGTTGGTGCGCGAGTTCAGGTAGGCGGTATTGCGGTGCTTGTCGTAATAGCGCGGATTGGGCAGCATGGCCGCCAGCCGCGCGGCCTGCGCCGGGCTCAGTTGCGCCGCGCTGACGCCATAATAGTGGCGTGCGGCCGCCTGCGCCCCAAATACCCCTACGCCCCATTCGGCCACGTTGAGATACAGCTCCAGGATGCGCTCTTTCGACATCGTGTGCTCGATCATATAGGTAAGCACCAGTTCCTGGCCCTTGCGCAGGTAGCTGCGCGAGCCGGACAGAAACAGATTCTTGGCCAGTTGCTGGGTGATCGTCGAGCCGCCGCGCATGCGGCTGCGCCCCTGGGACTGCTGATCCTGGTTGTATTCCCAGGCGCGCCGGATGGCTTCCCATTCCACGCCATCGTGGCCGGTGAAGTTGGCGTCCTCGGAGGCGACCACGGCCCGTTTGAGCGACACGCTGATGCGGTCATAGGGCACCCAGGTATAGGCCAGCTTGGCGTCCGGGTCGGTTTCGCGCAGCTGCGCCAGTTCCTGGCGCATGACGGCGCTGCTGCCGGGGTCGCGGTTGGCATACCAGACCACCATGCCGAACATGATCAGTTCATAGATCAGCAACAGGCACAGCAGGGCCATGATCAGGCCGCTGATCAGCCTGAACCACGAACGGGGGCGCCGGCCGGCCATGGCGCTCAGCCCTCGGCCAGCAGCTCGGTGCGCAGTGTCATGAGCACCGGCGAAGGATCGGGGCGCACGCCGTGCCAGAGATAGAAGCTCTCTGCGGCCTGGCCTACCAGCATGCCCAGGCCATCGGCGCAGCGCGCCGCGCCGTCGGACTGCGCCTGGCGCATGAAGGCGGTGGGACGGGCGCCATACATCATGTCGTAGGCGAGGGCGTCGGGGGCATACAGCGCGTCGGGCAGTGCCGGCGCCTGGTCCTGCAGGCTGCTGGCCGTGGCGTTGATGACCACGTCCCAGCCACCGGGGCGCGACGCTTCGGGTAACCCGCCGGCCTGCAGTTCGGCAGGGCAGGACAGCCCGCTGGCACGTGCGCTCTCGAGCAGCTCGATGGCGCGTCCGGGGCTGCGGTTGACCACCCGGATGGTGGCGCACCCGGCCTCGGCCAGCGGTTGCAGCACGCCGCGCGCTGCGCCGCCGGCACCCACCAGCAGGACCCGCGCGCCGTTCAGGCGGGCGCCCAGGCGTTGCAGGTCGTTCACCAGGCCGACACCGTCGGTGTTGCAGCCGTGCAGGGCCCCATCGCGCCAGCTCAAGGTGTTGACGGCACCGGCCACGCGCGCACGCGCCGACAGGTGTTGCGAGGCCAGCTCGAAGGCTTCCAGCTTGAAGGGAACGGTGACATTCAGGCCCTGGCCGCCATCGTGGAAGAAGCGCCGCACCGTGTCGCGAAACCCATCCAGGGGCGCAGCCAGGCGTTCATAGCGCAGGGCGATGCCGGTCTGGGCGGCGAACATGGTGTGAATCTGCGGCGAGCGGCTATGGGCCACCGGATTGCCGATGACCGCATAGTGGAGCAGGGCAGGCGCCTGAGTCATGGGGCGGAAGTTTCCAGGGAATCGTTGACGAAATGCCAGCTGCGCGTGATCACCAGCAGATCCGTGTCGCGCGCCAGCTCGGGCGGGAAGGGGGCAAAGGGCGCGGCCAGCTGCACGATGCGCCGGGCGGCCTGGTTGAGCACGGCATGGGGGGAGGGCTCATCGATCTCGAAATCGGCCAGGCTGCCGTCACTGCGCACCGTGACGGTGATGCGCAAGGTGCCGTACAGGCGCCCGCGCGCCTGCTCGGGGAAGTGTTGCGTGCCGACGGTTTCGATGCGGGTACGCCAGCCATCCAGATAGGCAGCATAGCGCGAGGCCTGGGCGGCCGGCGCCACGAAGGTCTTGCGCGGCAGGGCGTTATAGGCCTGGACCCGGCTGGAGAGGGTGGCGATCTGCGCATTCTGAACCGCGCCGGCCTGATCCTGCAGGGCCTGGCCGGGGTTCTGGCGGCCGTCCCAGGGATGGACCGCGCTGCGGGCGGCCTCGGCCTGCTCTTGTG
>JAEWJD010000058.1 GCA_023386765.1 Pseudomonadota bacterium
CGGTCGGCGGCGACGATCAGATCAGCCTCGTTCTCGCGGTCGAAGTCGTCCATCAGAATGATGGGGCGGCCCAGCCGGAGTTGATGGAGCGCGCGGTCCAGCCGTTGGGCAAAGGGTTGCGCGAACAGGGGGGAAATCACTTGCGTGGTAGAGGACATTGAAACGCTCTCGCAGAAAGTCATGGGCGAAAAACGTTTCAGGGCTAGGACAGCCAAACGCAAGACCGCCTGGGCGGTAAAAAGGCCCAAGCGGACTGTGCCGGCACATCTTCTTTCATCCGGACTGTGACCGTCGGCTCTGGCGTCGCACCAGATCTGCTGACCCCGGCTTTCGCCGGGCGCTCGCGGGCTCGCCGCATTGCGCGGCATACCGCCGGTGGGGAATCGCACCCCGCCCTGAAGACGTACTGCTTGCCGTGTTGGAGCACGACAGCGGTCATTGTACGCCCCGTCTGTAGGCAGCGCTTCAATACCCCCTGTGCGCAAAGGGTGTGGATTGTCTGCTCGCGAGGGACAGTGAATTCCATTTCTGCCCATTGCCCCGGGGCGCTGCTGTGCCTATCGTCGGTCACGTTGTGATGCGGTTTACAGGATAGGAATGTCAAAAGAAAAAGAGACCGTGCTGGTGGTCGGCGCCACGGGCCGTTTCGGTTCGTTGGCCGTACCGGTGCTGGCTGACCACGGACTGCGTGTGCGGGTGTTGACGCGCAGCGCGGCCAAAGCCAAGGCTGCCCTGAAGGCGGGCGCGCACGAGGTGGTGCATGGCGATCTGCGTGATGCGGCCAGTCTGGCCGCCGGTGCCGCCGGCGCGTCCGGGGTCTATTACATGAGCCCGGCCCTGGCTGATGGCCAGGCCGAGCTGGGCCTGGGCTTGTTGCGGGCTGCGCAGCAGGCCGGGGTGCGGCGCTTTGTCTTGTCCTCGTCGATCCGGGCGCTGGACGATCCCCAGGCCAAGCGCGCCGTTGAAAGCGCGCTCTACGATTCCGGATTGCAGTACACCCTCTTGAGGCCGGCCTCCTTCATGCAGAACCTGCTCGACCTGTGGCCCGCCGTCAGGCGTAGCGGCGTACTGGCTGCGCCTTTTGATCCGTTGGCACGTATTGCTCGGGTGGATTACCGCGATGTGGCAGAGGTGGCCGCGATTGCACTGGGAAGCGATCGCCTGGCGCATGCGTCGCTCGAACTCTGTGCGCCGGGCGCGTACAACCGCCATGAGGTCGCTGCCCTGATGAGCCAGTTCCTGGGGCGTGCGGTCTATGCCGGGCAGCAGGACGTGGGCGCCTGGGCGGCACAGGCCGGCCTGCCTTATGACGCGCGCCAGTTGGCACAGGCGCAGCGGGTGTTCGATTATCTGGGCCGCCAGGGCCTGCCGGGCAATGCGCTGGCCTTGCGTGCAGTGCTGGGGCGTGAGCCGCGCAGCCTGGGCGATTTCATTGCCGAGATGGCGGGGGTGGGCAAGGCACCCCGTCGCCGGGCCCACGCCGCCCGCAGGCCGCGCCCGCAAGGGCCATCACTGGCGTGCTGGGGCGACGTATCCTGAGGCCTCAACCGGCATTGTCCCCGGCGGGATCGGGCTTGGCGCTGCGCCGGGCCTTTTTCTTGGGTAGCGCGAGCATCGTGCCCCGGCACTGTTCGGTAGCGCACAGGCAGCGGTAGCCCTCCTTGAGCGCCTTGGTGATCTTGCCGTCGAGCACCAGTCCATAGTCGTAGACCAGTTCTTCGCCGCGCGCAATGTCGCGCAGCGCCACGACATAGACACGCTTGCCGTGACGGCCTTCCTGGGTTTCGCAATTGGGCGTGCAGGAATGGTTGATCCAGCGCGCGTCATTGCCTTCATCGCCGCCGTCGATGACCTTGCCCGAGCTCAGCGCAAAGAAGAACGTATGGAAGGGATCGTCAGGATTGGTGGGGTGGCGCCGGTCGGCTTCGGCCGCGCTGATGCGCGTGCCGCCATATTCGATGATGCGGGTGCCGGCCGGGATCTTGCGCGTGGCGAAGACGCCAGTGCCATGCAGCTTGGAGCGGCGTACGGCATGCCAGGGCTTGGGTGTCTCGGGGGTGTCAGTGGTCATGGGCGAAGTGGCAGGCGGCAAAGGGCGTGCGGGCAAGGACGCCCGGGCGCGAGCCATTATATCGGCGCCCCTGCCGGCCGCACGGATCGGGCGTTGGCACGGCATCCGGCGTATAGTTGGGCGCGATGTTCCGTTCCCGATACGCCTGTCCATGATTGTCCGTCCCCGTCCGTCTGCCCTGGCCCTGTTGTTCATTCTGCGCGGCTCCATCATTCCGCATATTGCGGGCAAGCTTGGATTCATCGTCGCCATCGCCTTCGTGGTGGCAGGCCTGTATGCCGGCGGTCATTTCTCGCCGGGTCACCTGGGAGCGGTGCCGTTTTCGCTGTTCGGCCTGGCGCTGTCGGTGTTCCTCGGCTTTCGCAACAACGTCTGTTATGACCGGTGGTGGGAGGCGCGCAAGCAATGGGCCGCGCTGACCATGCAATTGCGGGCGCTCTCGCGCGAGACGCAAGTGCTCTGGAATGCGGAAAGACCGGTGCAGGATCCGGCGGTGCGGCGTCAGGTGCAGCGCTTGATCGCCCTGCCCCATGCCCTGACTGCGCGTCTGCGCGAGCAGGACGGCGAGGCGGCCATTGCCCCCTGGCTGGGTGAGGACGACATGAAAATCCTGCGTGGGCGGCTGAATCTGCCCGAGGCGCTGCTGATGTTGTTGAACCGGGACTTCCGCGCGGGCCAGCAGGCCGGGCGTTTTACCGAAGTGGTCTATCAGGGCCTGATGCAGCGGCTGGGCGCCTGTGCCGACGTGCAGGCGGCCTGCGAGCGCATCAAGCACACGCCAACCCCCTTCGCCTACTCCCTGCTGCTGCATCGCACGGCGTGGATCTTCTGTCTGTTGCTGCCCTTCGGGCTGGTGGGGACGCTGGGCCTGCTCACGCCGCTGGCGGTGGCCATCATCGCCTATACCTTCTTCGGCCTGGATGCCCTGGGCGATGAGCTGGAGGAACCTTTCGGCCTGGCCGATAACGATTTGCCCCTCTATGCGCTGTCGCGCGAGGTGGCCATCGACCTGCTCGAAGGGCTGGGCCAGCGCGATCTGCCCGAACCCTTGCGTGCCCGGGCCTACCGGCTGGACTAGGCCCTGCGCGTCGATGCCTCAGTCACGCGGTTCGGGCGCACGCAGGGGCAGGCGGGCTTCTTTCAGGGCCCGTAGCACGAAGCCCGACTTGCTGTGGCGGATGCCGGGGATGCGGTAGAGCCGCTCGCGCAGCAGGCGTTCGTAATCGCGCGTGTCGCGCACCGCGATGCGGATGTAGTAGTCATAGTCGCCCGAGACCAGGAACGCCTCCAGCACTTCGGGGATCTCGGCCAGTGCCCGCCCGAACTCGTACAGCGTTTCTTCGCTGTGGCTCTCCAGGGTGACGTGCACGATCACCGTGTCCATGAAGCCCAGCTTGGCGGGATCGAGGTCGACGGTATAGCCGCGAATGACGCCGGCATTTTCCATCCGCTTGATGCGGTTCCAGCAGGGCGTGGCCGACAGGCCCACGGCCTGGCCGATCTCGGCCAGGCTGGCGCGCGCATTGTCCTGCAGTGCCTTGAGAATGGCGAGATCGAATTTGTCCAGGTTCATTTTCTTTGTAATGCCCATACAAAAGAATAATTTACTGCCAATAGCGGAACTTCGCGGAAAAGAAGATAAAAATTCTGGTCAAAGTCGCCTAACATGACCAGTATGAATGACCGTCTCCATGCCCAGGCGCTTGCCGCCCTCGACGCTGACGATACCGCCGTCGAACCTCCCGCTGTCTCCTGCGCTGCGGCGCGCGCCAATGGCGCCCAGATTCTGTTGCAAACCCTGATCGATCTGGGCGTGGATACGGTCTTCGGCTACCCCGGCGGCGCCGTCCTGCCGCTCTATGATGCCCTGCACGCCGAACCGCGCCTGCGCCATGTGCTGGTGCGCCACGAACAGGCCGCCGTGCATGCCGCCGAGGGCTATGCCCGCAGCACCGGCCGCACCGGTGTGGTGTTCGTGACCTCCGGCCCGGGCATGGCCAACACCACTTCCGGCCTGCTGGACGCCATGTGCGATTCCATTCCCGTATTGTGCGTGAGCGGGCAGGTTGCCACCAGTGCCATCGGTACCGATGCCTTCCAGGAGTGCGACGCCATCGGCATTTCGCGCCCGGTCACCAAGTGGAATACCCAGATCCGCCGCTGCGAGGATGTCGCCGACGTGGTGGGCCGCGCCTTCGCGCTTACGCGCCAGGGCCGTCCCGGGCCGGTGCTGGTCGACCTGCCCAAGGATGTGCAGCTGGCCACGCCCCGCTCCGAGGCGCTGGAGCCCAGCGTCGCCCAGGTGGCGGCGGCACGTGCGCGACGCCAGGCCGGCAAGACGGCGTTGCGCCTGCCGGCCGGCGCCTTGCGCCGCGCCGCCACCATGATCGCCCAGGCGCGCCGGCCCATTTTCTACGGCGGCGGCGGCCTGGTGAACTCCGGGCCGCAGGCCTGCCAGGTCTTCACCGAGCTGGTGCGCCAGACCGGCGCGCCCTGCACGCTGACGCTGATGGGGCTGGGTGCCTTTCCCGCTTCGGATCCGGCCTTCGTCGGCATGCTGGGCATGCACGGCACGCTCGAGGCCAATCTGGCCATGCACCACGCCGATCTGGTGGTCTGCATTGGCGCGCGCTTCGATGACCGCATCACGGGCCGCCTGGCCGATTTCTGCCCCAATGCCCGCAAAATCCATATCGATATCGATCCGGCCTCCATCAACAAGGTGGTGCGGGTCGATGCCGCCCTGGTGGGCGACTGCCTGCCCTTGCTGACGGCGCTGCAGGCCGAGCTGGCCGAGGCGTCGCTGCCGCCGGCGCGTCTGGAGGCCTGGTGGCATCGCATCGAAAGCTGGCGCGCCCGCGATTGCCTGGCCTATGAGCCGCAGCCCGACGCCATCCTGCCGCAGCAACTGATGTCGCGGCTGAACACGGCCCTGGCCGGGCGCGACGCCATCGTGTCCACCGATGTCGGTCAGCACCAGATGTGGGCCGCCCAGTATCTGCGTTTCGACCGGCCGGGCCGCTGGCTGACCTCAGGCGGCGCCGGCACCATGGGCTATGGCCTGCCGGCCGCCGTGGGGGCGCAGATCGCCCATCCCGACAAGACCGTGGTTTGCGTCAGTGGCGATGCTTCGGTGCTGATGAACATCCAGGAGCTTTCCACCGCCATGCAGCACCGCGCGCCGGTCAAGGTCGTGCTGTGCAACAACGGCTATATGGGCATGGTGCGCCAGTGGCAGGAACTGATCCATGGCGGGCGCTACAGCCACAGCTACAACGCCTCGCTGCCGGATTTCGTGGCGCTGGCGCGGGCCTTCGGCTGGGGAGCGGCGCGGGTCGAGCACCCGGATCAACTGGATGCGGCGCTGGCCGAGTGCCTGGCGCACGACGGGCCGTTCTTTCTGGACGTCACCGTGGCAGCCCAGGAGAACTGCTTCCCCATGATGCCTGCCGGCGAAGGCCACCATCGCATGATGCTGGCCGCCGGCAAGTGGTTCGAGGAATGACGCGCCGCGCCTAGACGCAGCGCCCGCCGTCGACTTCCAGGCAGGTGCCGGTGATGAA
>JAEWJD010000172.1 GCA_023386765.1 Pseudomonadota bacterium
ATGCCTGGGCAGGCGCGCGGCCATCCCGCCGGGCGCGCTGCCGTTGCCACGCGCCCGGCATGCTGCCCGCGCCAGCGGCGCCGCAGCACTGCAGGCACGCAATGACTCCAGACCGCCAGCAGCCCGCCCAGCGCGAAGCCGGCCAACAAGGCCAGCACGATGAGGGAGAGGACGGCAGGCAACATGGTGCAAAGCGCTCCGGGATCAAGGGGCAGGCACGCACAGCACGTGGCAGCAGCGTCCTGCGCCGCTGCCACGATACCGGTTCCTGGTAATCGTGCGTAAAATCATGACAGATCAACCTACCTCGGACACGCCGCCATGCCAGCCCCAGTGTTTGCCCCCCGCCTTCGCCCCGCCCTGCTGACCGGCACGGTCCTGATGGCGCTTCTCATGGCCGGCTGTGCCCAGCAGCGCAGCGAGGGCTACTACAACCCGCCCGGCGAAAGCACGCTCACCGATGCGCAATCGCAGGCGCAAGGCGCCGGCCACCGCAGCGTGCTGCATGCGCCATCACAGCTGCAGATCGCGCTCAAGCCGCGCCAACCCGGTAGCTCGGCGGCGGTTTCCAGCCCCACCAGCACCAACAACGAGGGCGTGGCGCCGCCCGAAGCCGGGGCCACCGTCTCTGATCCGACGCCGGCGCCGCCGCCCGGCCCCAAGGCCCTGATCCCGCAGGCCCAGACCTTCCAGGGCACACTGCCTTGCTTGACGCCCGAACTGAACTGCGAAGCCCAGCGCATCACCCTGACGCTGGCTCCCAACGCACAGTGGCGTGCCCGCATCGCCTATCTGGACGGCCATCCCAAGGCAGGCACCCCGACCTACGAGCAAGGCTGCTGGGATGTGCTGCCGGAGCGCCCGCCACGCGTGCTGCTGCTGGACAAGCAGGGCAATCTGCGCGCCGACCTGGCAATGCCCCAGAACAACACCCTGCGCGTGCGCTCGGTCAATGGCCGTACGCCCAACCTGAACTACACCCTCACCCGCCAGCCGGATCTGGATCCGATCGCGGAGCTGAAGGACTCGCCGGAGTTGCGCTGCAGCCGCTGAGTGCCGCGCCGCCCGCCCCTGCGGCAGGCGCGCCAGCCTCGCCCGGCACCGGCTCGGCCAGACTGGCGAGCCGGTGTGGGCACATATGGCATAGCAATTCGAGGGCGTTGCGTACGCCCAGCTTGCGGAACACCCGCGCCCGATGGGCTTCCACGGTACGCATGGAAATGCCCAGCTCTATGGCGATGACCTTATTGGCCCGGCCACGGGCCAGGTAATCCAGAACCTCGCGCTCACGCGGCGTGAGGCCACCCCGGCAGGCGGTGTGCAGGAAAACAAGAGGAGTGGGAGAGGGGCGCATATCGACAGAGTTGCAATCCAGTGTTGCAACCCAGTCTCGCAGCCCTGCCGCGGGCTGGCCATCTGATCATTCCGAGGCCAGACCGCTTTTGCGACATTGCCGCGCGCGTCAGATTTCGAGGTTGTCGATCAGGCGCGTCGCCCCAAGACGGGCAGCAGCCAGCACCACCAGCGGTTCCTTGGCGTCAAAATCGGCCGCCACCGGTGCCCGGAGATCGCGCTGACGACGCAGCGAGATGTAATCCACATCCCAGCCCCGATCGGACAGCGCCTGACGCGCCTGGCCTTCCAGACCGATCACATCGCGCCCGCCATCGAGCACGCGCTGGCGCAGCACGCCAAGCTCGGCATACAGCCGCGGAGCTTCGGCACGCTCATCGGGGGTCAGGTAGCGATTGCGCGAGGACAACGCCAGACCGTCGCTGGCCCGCACGGTTTCGTGCGCCAGGATTTCGATGGGCAGCTGGAACTGGCGGCACATGGCACGCACGATCATCAGCTGCTGATAATCTTTTTTGCCGAATACCGCCACGCGCGGTTGCACACAGGACAGCAGCTTGAGCACCACGGTGCACACGCCCTGGAAGAACCCCGGCCGGAACTCGCCTTCCAGGATGTCGCCGAGGTCGTCGGGCGGCAGCACGCGATAGCTCTGCGGCTCGGGGTACATCTCGCGCTCGTCAGGGGCGAACACCATGTAGACGTCGCGCTCGCGCTCCATCTTTTCGACGTCGGCCTGCAGCGTGCGCGGATAGCGATCGAAGTCTTCGTTGGGACCGAACTGCAGACGATTGACGAAAATGCTGGTGACGACAGGATCGCCATGCTGGCGCGCCAGTTTCATCAGCGCCAGATGGCCCTCGTGCAGATTGCCCATGGTGGGCACGAACGCGATGCGGTTCTGGCCGCGCAGGTGATCGCGCAGATCCTGGATGGTGTGGACGACTTTCAAGAAAATTTCTCCGCAATCGGGAATGCCGCGCCTCAGGCCTCGGCCGTGACGCTGGTATAAGCCAGCCGCACGTAGATCGGCGCGTAGGGTTCGGCCTGGGTGATGTCAAGCAGGGATTCGCGCGCCAGCTCCAGCATGGCAATGAAGTGCACCACTACCACGGCCACCGGCGCCCCCTCGGCAATACGCTCGAGAAACAGCTCGGTGAACTCCATGAAGCGCACATCATTCAGGCGCCGCAGGATGTGCGTCATGTGATCGCGCACGGAAAGCTGTTCGCGGGTGATGTGGTGGTGCTGGTTCAGGCGGGCGCGCTTGATGATGTCGGCCCAGGCCAGGCGCAGGTCCTCGACCGTGACGTCGGGCATCATACGCTCGACATTGATCTCGGCCACGCCCTGGGCACGCTGGAAGTCACGCCCCAGCTGCGGGATCGCGTCCAGTTGCTTGGCAGCCAGTTTCATCTGCTCATATTCGAGCAGGCGGCGCACCAGCTCGGCGCGCGGATCCTCGGCCTCTTCGCCGGTATCGCTCTTTTTGACCGGCAACAGCATGCGCGACTTGATCTCGATCAGCATGGCCGCCATCAGCAGATACTCGGCAGCCAGTTCGAGGTTGTGCACCCGGATCTGCTCCACATAGGAGAGATACTGGCGCGTGACATCCGCCATCGGGATGTCCAGCACATTGAAGTTCTGCTTGCGGATCAGGTAGAGCAGCAGGTCCAGCGGCCCCTCGAAGGCCTCGAGAAAGATCTCCAGGGCATCGGGTGGGATATAGAGGTCGGTCGGAAGCTGGAACAGCGGCTCGCCGTAGAGACGCGCGAACGCCACGCTGTCCACGGTGTCAGGCGTGCTGTCGACCGAGGGCTTGACCAGGGCATCCAGGTCACCTTCGGGAATCATCGCATTTTGCGACATGCGAACCGGCCGCTGCCAGGAATCAGTCTGCCTGGTAGACGTACGGTTTCTGCGGGACACGCGCAGCGCGGAAACCATCCTGCAGCTCGGTGTCCTGGGCCTTGTCCCAGAGGCGGGCGCGGCCTTCGCGCTGACGCTCGTCCGTGCCGGGATGGTCGGCCTTGTATTCCTTCAGGAACTTGGTGATCTCGGATTCGTAATTGTTGGCCATGGCGCAAGCAGGCAAGAAGGTTGGCGGGATGGCCCATAGTGTACTGTAGCCCGCGCCGCTGCCGCGCTCGGACGAGGTTACAATCGAGCGGGCCTCCCCAGCCGCCGCCCGCCTCCATGCCCGCAGAACCTGCTTCAGCCGCCGCATCTCTTTCCGCCACTGATCGCAAGGCTGCCCGTGCAGCGCGCATGATCCCCTTCATCGTGGGCTGTGCCCTGTTCATGCAGATGCTGGACGCCACCGTCGTGGCCACGGCGTTGCCCGCCATGGCGGCTGCGCTGGACTCGACCCCGGTGCGCCTGAATGTGGCGATCACCTCCTATCTGCTGGCGGTCGCGGTGTTCGTCCCGGTCAGTGGCTGGGCGGCAGACCGTTTCGGCGCCCGGCGCGTATTCCTCATCGCAATCGGACTGTTTTCCTTAAGCTCCGTAGCCTGCGCCCTGTCTCAAGACCTCTCCCAACTGGTGCTGGCCCGCATCGTGCAAGGGATGGCCGGCGCCATGATGGTGCCGGTCGGACGGGTCATCCTGTTACGCACGGTGCCCAAGGAAGGCCTGCTCAAGGCCATGTCCTTTCTTTCCATCCCCGCCCTGATGGGACCGGTCATCGGCCCCCCGCTGGGCGGCTTCATGGTCACGTATATGTCGTGGCACTGGATCTTCCTGATCAACGTGCCGATCGGGATCATCGGGATCTTCCTGGTGTTGCGCTTCATCGAGGAGATCCGGATGGAGAACACACCCCGGCTGGATGCCCTGGGGTTCATCCTGAGCGGCATCTGCCTGGCCGCGCTGGTCAGCGGCTTTGAAGCGCTGGGGCATGGTCTGCTCGAACCGCTGATGCTGGCCTCGCTGCTGGGCGGCGGCCTGCTTTGCGGCCTGTTCTACCTGTGGCACGCCCGGCGCGCCGCGCACCCCATCCTGGATCTGTCGCTGCTGCGCATCCCGACTTTTGCCATCTCCACCCTGGGCGGCAATCTGTGCCGCTTCGCCGTGGGCGCGGTGCCCTTTCTGTTGGCCATGCTGCTGCAAGTGGGTTTCGGGCTGTCACCGTTCTCGGCCGGTCTGATTACTTTCGCCAGTGCCGCCGGCGCCCTCTTGATGAAATTCGTCGCCACACCGATTGTTCAACGCTTCGGCTTTCGCCGCGTACTGACCGTCAATGCCGTGCTGACTGGCGTATTCGTGGCCTGTTGCGCCTTTTTCACCGCGCAGACACCCGTCTGGCTGATGATCCTGATCCTGCTGGTGGGCGGCTTCTTCCGTTCCTTGCAGTTCACCGGGGTCAACACGCTGGCCTACGCCGACATCCCACCAGAGCGCATGAGCAGCGCCAGCAGCTTCTCGGCCATGGCCCAGCAACTGGGTATCAGCCTGGGCGTCGGGACCGCCGCCATCAGCCTGAACCTGAGTATGATGGCGCGGGGCGACACCCACCTCCAAATCCCGGACGTCATCGTGGCATTTGTCGCCATCGGCGTGCTGTGCATGCTGTCCACCTTCTCTTTCCGACGCCTGGCGCCAGACGCGGGCGAGCAGCTCAATCGCAATAAGACCCAGAATGACGACGAATGACTATGTACTGGCGCTGGACCAGGGAACCACGAGTTCGCGAGCCATTGTTTTTGATCGTGCCGGCGCGGTACGCGGCATAGGCCAGCGCGAATTCCACCAATACTATCCGCAGCCCGGATGGGTCGAGCACGACCCCATGGAGATCTGGCACAGCCAGCTCGAGGTCGCGCGCGAGGCGCTGCGCAATGCTGGCATCTACGCCGCCGACCTGGCCGCCATCGGCATCACCAACCACCGCGAGACCACCCTGCTGTGGGAGCGGGCCACCGGCCGGCCGTTGGCCCGGGCCATCGTCTGGCAGGACCGGCGCACGGCCGCCCTGTGCGAGCAATTACGTGCCGACGGCCATGCCGACTGGCTGCAACAACGCACCGGACTGGTGCTGGACGCCTATTTCTCCGGTACCAAGCTGGCCTGGCTGCTGGAGAACACCCCCGGTGCGCGCGCGGCTGCCGAACGCGGTGAACTGGCCTTCGGCACGGTGGACACCTGGCTGGTCTGGCAGCTGACTGGTGGCGCGGTACACAGCACCGACCCCAGCAATGCCTCGCGGACCCTGCTGTACGACCTGCACACGCAGGACTGGAACGACGACATTCTGGCTCTGCTGGATATCCCGCGTTCAGTGCTGCCCAGCATCGCCCCCAGCAGCGCCGTGGTCGGCCACAGCATCCCCGATTGCCTGGGCGGGCCGGTGCCGATCGCCGGCGTGGCGGGCGACCAGCAAGCCGCCACCTTCGGGCAGGCCTGCTTCACCCCCGGCATGGCCAAGAACACCTACGGCACCGG
>JAEWJD010000190.1 GCA_023386765.1 Pseudomonadota bacterium
CTATCGAGGCCCTGATCGGCGGGCCGGCGTGCGCCGGCCAGGGTTGGCAGATGCTGATGAGTGCGTTGGCGGCCGGGCGCGGCATCTCGCTGCCGTCGCTGTCGGCGGCTGGCGCTGTCATGAGCGCGCACACCACCGGCATGTATGCACGTGTGCGCCAGCAGTTCGGTATCCCGGTAGGGCGCTTCGAGGGGGTGCAGGAGAAGCTGGCCCGCCTGGCCGGCCATGCCTATCTGGTGGAGGCCGCGCGCCGCCTGACCTGCGCGGCGCTCAACCAGGGCCATAAGCCGGCGGTGGCTTCGGCCATCATGAAATACCATGCCACCGAGCGCCTGCGCGTGTCGGTCAACGACGCCATGGATGTGCATGGCGGCAAGGCCGTGATCGACGGGCCGCGCAACTACCTCGGGGCGCTGTATCGGGCGCTGCCGATCGCCATCACGGTGGAAGGCGCCAACATCCTCACCCGCTGCCTGATCGTGTTCGGGCAAGGGGCCATCCGTGCCCATCCCTACCTGATGCGGGAGGTCACGGCGCTGGGCGAGCACGACGAGGCGCGTGGTCGGGCCGATTTCGAACAGGCGTTCTGGCAGCATCTGCGCCATGGTGGCCTGACGCTGCTGCGTGCCTGGGGCCGGGCCTGGACGGGCGGGCGCTTCGCACCCGCTCCGCCGGCCGGCGCGGTCAGCCGGCATTACCGCCGCCTGTCGCGTTATGCGGCCGGTTTTGCCTTGCTGGCCGATGCGGCGTTGGCCATGCTGGGCGGCTCGCTCAAGCGGCGCGAGATGCTTTCGGCGCGGCTGGGCGATGTGCTCTCGGAGCTGTATCTGCTGTCGGCCCTGCTCAAGCGCTGGGACGACGAAGGACGCTGCCATGCCGACCTGCCCCTGGTCGCCTGGGGCATGGAAGAAGGCTGCCTGCGCATCGAGCAGGCCATGGATCAGGTGCTATCGAACCTGCCCAACCGGCCGCTCGCCGTTATCCTGCGCCTGGTGGTGCTGCCGATGCGCCTGGCGCGCGGGCCAGGCGATGCGCTCACGCGCGAGTGCGCGCAATTGCTACTGCAACCATCGGCCACACGCGACCGGCTGACGGCCGATCTCAAGCGGGGGGGCGGCGGTGATGCCATCGGCCGCCTGGAAGATGCGTTTGCACGCGTCAGCGCACTGGGCGATCTGCTCGACAGGCTGCGTCGCGAAGGCGTCAAGGATTGGCGTCTTGCGCAGCAGGCCGGCGTATTGAGCCAGGCACAGGCGGCCGATCTGGCGGCCGCCGAGGCCGCCGTGGCCGAGGTCATCGAGGTCGACGATTTCGCGCCCGAAGACCTGACCGGGCAGCCCAGGCCAGCGGCCTGGCAGGATTAATCGTCCTGGTTGGGGTCGAGGTCCGGGAACAGCACTTCGGTATAGCCGAACTGACTGAAATCGCGGATGCGCGAGGGGTAGAGGCGGCCGATCAGATGGTCGCACTCGTGTTGCACCACACGTGCATGGAAGCCTTCGGCTTCGCGGTCGATGACCTGCCCGTCCGGGTCCCTGCCCTGGTAGCGGATATGACGGTAGCGGGGCACCAGCCCGCGCAGGCCCGGCACCGAGAGGCAGCCTTCCCAGCCGTCTTCCATCTCGTCGGACAGCGGCGTGATGACCGGGTTGCACAGCACGGTCTGCGGCACTGCGGGCGCGTCCGGGTAGCGCGGGTTGCGTTCGAAACCGAAGATCACCAGCTGCAGGTCCACGCCGATCTGGGGAGCGGCCAGGCCTACGCCGTTGGCGTGGGCCATGGTCTCGAACATGTCCCCGATCAGCGCGCGCAGCGCGGGGCTGCCGAAGTCGCGGACTTCAGCGGCCACGCGCAGCAGGCGGGGATCTCCCATTTTCAGGATGGGATGGATCATGGCCGGGATCAGTCGACGCGGTTCTTGTTCTGGATCAGTTCGATCTTGTAGCCGTCCGGATCTTCCACGAAGGCGATCACGGTGGTGCTGTGCTTCATGGGGCCGGCCTCGCGCGTGACCTTGCCACCCAGCGCCTTGATCTTGTCACAGGCCTCGTAGGCGTTGTCGACTTCGAGGGCGATGTGGCCGTAACCGGTGCCCAGCTCGTAGCTGTCGGTGTCCCAGTTGTGGGTCAGTTCGATGGCGGCGCCGTCGATTTCGTCCTGGTAGCCCACGAAGGCCAGCGTGAAGCGGCCTTCCGGATAGTCTTTCTGGCGCAGCAGGCGCATGCCCAGGACCTTGGTGTAGAAGTCCAGCGACTTCTGGAGATCGCCGACGCGCAGCATGGTGTGGAGGAGACGCATTTGGATTCCTTAGCGAGATATGCCAGGATCTTCTGGATCCTGGCCTAGCCCCACATCGTAACAAACGCGGCGCGGGTGGCGGGCGGGCACGCCGCCCGTCACCCGGGGATCAGAACTTGGGCAGCAGCGCCGGGTCGTGGCGCTTGAGGCGTTGCTTGGCGGCCTCGAAGCCGGGCAGGATGTGGCCGACCTCGGCCCAGAAGTCCTGGCTGTGGTTCATCTCGCGCAGATGGGCCAGTTCGTGGGCGATGACGTAGTCGATGATGTCGTGGCTGAAGTGGATCAGGCGCCAGTTGAGCATGATGTTGCCGTCGCTGGTGCAGGAGCCCCAGCGGGTGGCGGCCGACGACAGGCGCCAGCGTTTGATGCTCAGGCCGGTGCGGGCCAGGAAGTGTGCCAGTCGTTGGCCGAACAGCACCCCGGCGCGTTGCTGCAGCCAGGCCTGGGCGGCATCGCGGATGCGGGCGCTGTCGGCCGTGGCTGGCAGGGGCAGCCAGAGCGTGGCGCCATCGGCAGGCTGGTCGGCGTCGCCTTCCAGGTGGGCCTGCCGGCCATCGGCTGCCAGGCCGATGATGATGCGCCGGCCCAGGTAGGGCAGCTCGCCGCCGGCCTGCCAGCGGGTCTGCGCCATGGCCAGCTGTTCGCGGCGCTGTTGCCAGTCGCGCAGCTTGGCGAGGATCCAGCGCGCCTTCTCGCGCACGGCGTCGTCGATCTGGGTCAGGGTGGCCCAGGCCGGGGCGGTGACGCGCAGGCCGTCGTCGGCTACCACGAAGCCGATGCTGCGCCGGCGCGAACGTTGCAGCACGAAACCGATGCGCTGCTGTTCGGTCTGCACCTCGCGCCAGCGCGCGCCGGCCGGCAACGTTTCAGGCTGCGGCGTGGCAATACCGGTGCTGGCGATGCCCGTGGCGGCAGGCGGCGCCGGCGCGCTGGCGGAACTGAAGAGCAGCTCCAGCTGATCAGTGCTCGCCATACCTTTCGGGATTCAGTTGCCGCATTTCGGCGTCGATCCAGGCCTGTACCTTGGCGTTGAGCTGGTCGGCCGTCAGTCCCTCCGAGGGGATGGCCGGGCCGAAGGAAACGGTAACCATGCCGGGCCGCTTGACGAAGGCATTGCGTGGCCAGCATTCGCCGGCGTTCAAGGCCACCGGCACCACGGCCGCACCGGTACGCACTGCCAGCAGCGCGCCGCCCATCTTGACGCGGCCCATCTGGCCGGGAGGCACGCGCGTGCCTTCCGGGAACAGCAGCGGCCAGCGGCCGTCGTCCAGGCACGCCTGGCCGCCACGCACCACCTGGTCGAAGGCGTCACGGCCCTTGGCCCGGTCGATCGGGATCATGCGCAGCAGCGCCAGGCCCCAGCCGAAGAAGGGCACCCAATGAAGCGATTTCTTGTAGACGAAGCAGACCGGCCGCGGCATGTAACCCGGGAAGAACAGCGTTTCCCAGGCCGACTGGTGTTTGGACAGCAGCACGATGGGGCCGTTGGACAGGTTGTTCCAGCCCTTGACCTGCCAGCGTATGCCGCAGAACACCTTGGCGCCCCAGATGGCCAATCTTGGCCAGCCGACGGTCAGGCGATAGCGCAGACGCAGCGGCAGCGGTGCCCAGATCAGGCAGGCAAAGGCATAGGGGATGACCGTGACGATCAGGAACAGCTGGTAGAGCACGGAACGGAGCCAGGCCATGCGTTATTCGTCCTGCAGAAGTAGATCGACCATCTCGGCCAGGTCGGCGCAGATGCGGGTGCCGGCGGGCAAGCCGCCCTTGGCGCGGGTTTTCTCGCCATTGCCGGTCAGCACCAGCCAGGGCGTGCAGCCGGCCTGGGCGCTGGCCTGCAGGTCGCGCAGGGAGTCGCCCACGGCCGGCACGCCGGCCAGGTTGATGTCATAGCGACGCCCGATGTCGTGCATCATGCCGGGCAGGGGCTTGCGGCAGACGCAGCCGTCGTCCGGGCCGTGCGGGCACAGGAAGATGGCGTCGACATCGCCGCCCAGCGCCGCCACCTCGCGGTGCAGCTTGGCATGGATGGCATTCAGGGTATTCATGTCGAACAGCCCGCGCGCCAGGCCCGACTGGTTGGTGGCGACGGCCACCGTCCAGCCCGATTGGCTCAGGCGCGCGATGGCCTCCAGGCTGCCTGGCAGCGCCACCCATTCGTCGGGTGATTTCACGAAGGCATCGCTGTCGCGATTGATGACCCCGTCGCGGTCCAGGATGATGAGCTTCACTGTGCCAGCCTGGAGATGTCGGCGACCTGGTTCATCAGGCCATGCAACTGGGCCAGCAGGGCCAGCCGGTTGGCGCGCACGCGGGCATCCTCGGCCATCACCATGACATCGGCGAAGAAGGCATCGACCGCCGTGCGGGCCTGGGCAAGGGTGCGCAGGTTGCCGGCGAAATCGCCCGCTGCGAGGCAGGCCGCGGCCTGCGGACGCAAGGCGTCGATGGCGCCGGCCAGTGCCTGCTCGGCCGGCTCGGCCAGCAGCGTGGCGTCAACTGCGCCGATCTCGCCCTCAGCCTTCTTGAGCAGATTGCCGATGCGCTTGTTGGCCGCGGCCAGGCTCTCGGCCTCGGGCAGCTGGCTGAAGGCGGTGACTGCGCGCACGCGCTCGGCCACCTGGTGCAGGGGCGGGGCCAGCGCGATGACGGCTTCTACGGCGTGGCGGTCGTGTTCGGCGATCAGCTGGTTGCGATAGCGCTCATAGATGAAGGCACGGACTTCGGCACGCGTGTCGGCGGGCACCTTGCCGGCCGGGAAGCTGGCCTCGGCCAGTTGCAGCAGGCCGTTGAGCGACAACGGACCGTCGGCGCTGATCTTGAGCCAGCCGCCGGCGGCCAGCTGCTCGAAGGCGCTGATCACGCCCAGGGCAGCACGGCGCAGCCCGAAGGGGTCGCGCTCGCCGGTCGGCGCCAGGCCGATGGCCCAGATGCCCAGCAGGGTTTCGGCGCGCTCGGCCAGGAACAGCACGGCGGCGGTCAGGGTTTCCGGCTGCACCGGACGGTCGCAGCGGTTGCGGTACTGGGTGCGCAGGGCCTCGACCACGTCGGCCGGCTCGCCGTCGCCGGCGGCATAGTAGGCGCCCATCACGCCTTGCAGCTCGGGGAACTCGCCCACCATGTTCGAGCCGAGGTCGGCCTTGGCCAGCAGGGCGGCGCGGTCGCAGGACGACACGTTCGCGCCCAGCGCCTCGGCCACGCCACGCGCGATGGCGCGCACGCGCTCGACGCGTTCGAGCTGGGTACCCAGCTTGTTGTGATAGACGATGCTGCCCAGCTGTTCGACGCGGGCGGCCAGCGGCACCTTGCGGTCGGTCTCGAAGAAGAACTGCGCATCGGCGAGGCGCGGGCGCACCACGCGCTGGTTGCCTTCGATGATGTTGGCCGGGTTGCGGGTGTGCATGTTGCTCACGATGAGGAAACGATGCGTGAGCTTGCCGGTCGCCGGATCGAACAGCGGGAAGTACTTCTGGTTCAGGCGCATGGTGAGGATCAGGCATTCCTGCGGCACTTGCAGGAAGGCTTCCTCGAACTGGCCCACGTAGACCGTGGGGTGCTCGACCAGGGCGGTGACTTCATCGAGCAGCGCGGTGACTTCCGGGTCATCGCCCAGCGTGGCCGACAGGCGCGTGGCCTCGCTCTGCAACTGGCGTTCGATCTCGGCGCGGCGCGCCTCGAAGGAGGCGATCACGTGGCCGGATTCTGCCAGGATGGCTTCATAGGCGTCGGCCTGGGGGATGACCAGTTCGCCTTCACTCATGAAGCGATGGCCCAGGGTGTTGCGCCCGGCGCTCAGGCCCAGCGTGCTCACCGGCACGATGTCGGCGCCGAACAGCGCCACCAGCCGATGGGCCGGGCGCACGAACTTGACCGAGGTCTGGCCGTCGGCCAGCTGGTAGCGCATGACTTTGGGGATGGGCAGGCCGTCGATGGCTTTTTCGAGCGCATCCTGCAGCCCTTCGGCCAATTGCGCGCCGGTGGCGGTGCCACGGGCGATCAGGTAATCCTGCTTGCCGTCGGACTCGCGCTCCAGCGTGGCCGGGTCGAGGTGCTCCAGGCCCTTGGCCGCCAGCTTCTTGAGCAGCGCCAGGGTCGCCTGGCCGTCTTCGGTCAGGCCGATCTTGGCCGGCATGAGCTTTTCGGTGAAGGGCTGGTCGGGCGCCTGGGCGCGCACCGCCGACAGGCGCACCGCCAGGCGGCGCGGGGTCGCGTAGGCGGTGCTCTGGCAACCTTCGGCCAGCAGGCCGTGGCGTTCCAGGTTGGCGCGCACGCCTTCGGCGAAAGCCTGGCCGAGCCGGTTCAGCGCCTTGGGCGGCAGTTCTTCGGTCAGCAGTTCAACCAGCAGGGGGTGGATAGTGGTGGTCATGTCAGGCAGCCTCCCCGGCAGCGGCGTTGCCGCCCAGCATGGGAAAGCCCAATCGTTCACGGGAGTCGTAGTAGGCCTGCGCAACGGCGCGCGACAGGTTGCGGATGCGGCCGATGTAGGCGGCGCGCTCGGT
>JAEWJD010000246.1 GCA_023386765.1 Pseudomonadota bacterium
GCGCACAGGCTCCGGCCCCGGCCGCGCGCGAACCCGCCGCGCCGCGCGCCGAGCAGGGCCCCGTGCGCATCACCCAGACGCATGCGCGCCACATTCTCATCAAGACGTCCACCGTCATGAGCGATGAACAGGCGCGGCAGCGTCTCGAACAGGTGCGCCAGCGCATCGTCAACGGCAGCGCCAAGTTCCAGGACATGGCCCGACAGTACTCGCAGGATGGCACGGCGCCGCAGGGCGGTGACCTGGGCTGGGTCAACCCGGGCGATATGGTGCCGGCCTTTGAGGCCGCCATGAATGCCCTGCAACCCGGCGAAGTGAGCCAGCCCATCGAGTCGCCTTTCGGCTGGCACCTGATCCTGATCGAAGACCGACGCGAAAAGGACGTCACCGACGAGGTGCAGCGCATGCGTGCCCGTCAGGCCCTGTTTGAGCGCCGCGCCGGCCCGGCCTTCGAAGACTGGATGGAGCAACTGCGCAGCCAGGCATTTATCGATAATCGCCTGGAAAAGCAGGAACGTATCGAGCAGAACAATCGCTGATTACGGATCCTCTCATGTCGCAACACCAGGCGCGCAAGCGCTTCGGCCAACACTTCCTCACCGACGACAGCGTTGTCGAGGGCATCGTGCGCGCCATCGCGCCGGCGCGCGATGACGCGGTCGTCGAGATCGGGCCGGGGCTGTCGGCCCTTACTGCACCGCTGCTCGAGCACCTGGACCGCCTGTCCGTGGTCGAGATCGACCGGGATCTTGCTGCCCGCTTGCGCCGCAAGTATCCGCCCGAGCGCCTGACGGTGGTCGAGGCCGATGCCCTGACGGTGGATTTCCGCCAGTTCGGGGCTGGCATGCGGGTGGTGGGAAACCTGCCCTACAACATCTCCAGCCCGCTGCTGTTTCATCTGATGGCCGCCGCCGATCTGGTGCGTGACCAGCACTTCATGCTGCAGCGCGAAGTCATCGATCGCATGGTGGCCGGGCCCGGGACGGCCGACTATGGCCGCCTGTCGGTCATGCTGCAATCGCGCTATCGCATGGTGAAGCTGTTCGATGTGCCGCCCGAGGCCTTCGATCCGCCGCCGCGTGTGGTGTCGGCGGTGGTGCGCATGGTGCCCTTGGGCCCCGAGCGCCCGCAGCCGCGCAGCGACGCGGCGTTCGAGGCCGTGGTGGCGCGTGCCTTTGCGCAGCGCCGCAAGATGCTGCGGCGCGGCCTGGGCGATTGGGCGGCGCACGTGCCCTGGGAAGAGGTCGGGATTGCCCCGACGGCCCGGGCCGAAGAGGTCGGTGTGCCGGCCTTCATCAAACTGACCGACGCCTTGCTGGCGTCAGGTGTCATCAAGGCCTGAGTGGCGCCGGGCCGCTGCGTGCTCAGCGCGGCGGCTTGAGCGGCAGGATGCGGCGGTAGCCGGCCGGCAGCGGGGCTTGCGCGTGGGCCAGGGCCGTGGCGGCCAGGCGGGCGGCCAGTTCCGCTGGAAAGGGCGTGGCGCGACGCGAGTTCAGATCGACGTGCAGCGAGAGCTGCTCCATCGTGGCGGCGAGATAGTTGTCGCGCGTCTGCCAGAGTTCCATCAGGCACAGCAAACGTTTGTCATCGGCTTCGAGCACCCGCAGCTGCAGCGTGAGCGGATCGCCGGCCAGCACCTCGCGCAGATAGGCGACCTGGATGTTCATGGTGTAGATACCGCAGCGCGTGGTTTCGGTGTAGTCCAGGCCCACGCCGATCTCGTGCAGCAGCTTGAAACCCACACCGTCGAATACGCCCACATAGTGCGCGGCGTTCATGTGGCCGTAGGCGTCGATCCAGGCCGGGTCGACGGCGAGCGTGGTGCTGGGCAAAGAGGTCATGAGGGTCTCCAGAGTGTTGTCGTGGGCGGAAATCAGAGTCGCCGGCGCGCGGCTGCCAGCCAGAGCTGCGTGATGTCGCGTGCGCGATCGGCCAGATAGCGGTCGGCATTTGCCAGGGCATCTTCGAGAGCGTGCGGTCCGGGAACCAGGCTGAAGGCGGCATGGATGCCGATGTCGTATAGCGCTTCGTAGCCCTCGCCCAGCGCACCGGCCAGGGCCACGACCGGCACGCCGGCCTGCTGCGCCAGGCGGGCCACCCCGGCCGGAGTCTTGCCGCGCAGGGTCTGGGCATCCAGGCGGCCTTCGCCGGTGATGGCGAGGGTGGCGCCTTCCAGGGCCTGGGCCAGGCCGCCGAGTTCGGCGATCAGTTCGGCGCCGGGCCGGAAGGTCGCGCCCAGCACCGCATGGGCGGCAAAGCCCAGCCCGCCGGCGGCGCCAGCGCCGGGTGTGTCGCGATGGCGCTGGCCGAGCCGGGCTTCGGTGATGTCGGCCAGCCGCGAGAGGGCGGCATCCAGCTCGGGGATCTGGGCCGCGCTGGCGCCCTTTTGGGGGCCGAAGATGCGGGCGGCACCCTGTGCGCCGCACAGCGGGTTGTCGACATCACAGGCGACCTGGATATCCAGGCCGGCCAGGCGGGGGTCGAGTCCGTCGAGATCGAGTTGCGCCAGGCCGGCCAGTGCAGCGCCGCCGGGTGGCAGCGCCTGCCCCCGGGCGTCCAGAAAGCGGGCGCCGAGCGCGCGCAGCATGCCGGCGCCGCCATCGATGGTGGCCGAGCCGCCCAGGCCCAGGATCAGGCGTGTGGCGCCGGCATCGAGTGCTGCCCGTATGAGTTCACCCACGCCATAGGTATCGGCGGCCCGTGGATCGCGCTCGGCGGGCGGGATGGCTTCCAGACCCGCAGCGGCGGCCATCTCGATGACGGCGGTGCCGTCGGGCAGCGCGCCCCATTCCGCCACGAGCGGGCGGCCCAGGGCGTCGTGCACGCGGGCCTGCCGCGCCTGCCCGCCGCTGGCGGCCAGCACGGCCTGGACCGTGCCTTCACCGCCATCGGCCATCGGTATCCGTACCGTGTGCGCGGCAGGCCAGGCCTGCCTGACGCCGCGTTCGATGGCACGCGCGGCATCGGGGGCGCTGAGGCGTTCCTTGAATGAATCCGGAGCGATGACGATCTTCACGGTGCGCATTCCTTTGGGGCGGCAAGCGGCCATGATACCCGCGCACACCATGACGGCGTACCATTGGCGATTGCCTGCCGTCATTGCCTGGAGATGCTCATGACCAAGATGCGCCGCACCAAGATCGTTGCCACCCTGGGGCCCGCCAGCAGCAGTCCGGAGATGATCGGCGCGCTGATCGATGCCGGCATGGACGTGGCGCGCCTGAATTTCTCGCATGGCAGCGCCGAGGACCACCGTGCCCGCACCGCGCTGATCCGCCGCCTGGCGGCCGAGCGCGGCCGCTTCGTGGCCATCATGGGCGACTTGCAGGGGCCCAAGATCCGCATTGCGCGCTTTGCCGATACCCAGGTCCAGCTGCGCGAGGGGCAGGCGTTCACCCTGTCGCGCCAGCATCCGCGCGATGCCGGCGATGACACCATCGTGGGCATCGACTATCCCGATCTGGTGCGTGACTGCAAACCGGGCGATGAACTGCTGCTCGATGACGGGCGCATCGTGCTGCAGGTCGAGCGTGCCGATGACAATGCCGTGCACACCATCGTGACGGTGGGCGGAGCGCTGTCCAACAACAAGGGCATCAACCGCCGCGGGGGCGGCATTTCCGCGCCCAGCCTCACCGACAAGGATCGCGCCGATATCCGCCTGGCCGCCGAGCTGGCGCTGGATTACGTGGCGGTGTCCTTCCCGCGCTACGGCAGCGATATCGAGGCGGCACGGGAGCTGGTGCGTGCCGCCGGCAGCGATGCCTGGTTGATCGCCAAGATCGAGCGCGCCGAGGCCGTGGCCGATGACGAAGCGCTCGATGCGCTGATCCGTGCCAGCGATGGCGTGATGGTGGCGCGCGGTGACCTGGGGGTGGAGGTCGGGGATGCGGAGTTGGTCGGTATCCAGAAGCGCATCATCCAGCATGCCCGCACGCTCAACAAACTGGTGATCACGGCCACCCAGATGATGGAGTCCATGATCAGCAGCCCGTTGCCCACGCGCGCGGAAGTCTCGGATGTGGCCAACGCCGTGCTGGATTACACCGATGCGGTGATGCTCTCGGGAGAAAGCGCATCGGGGCAGTTCCCGGTGCAGGCGGTGCAGGCCATGGCGCGCATCTGCCTGGGTGCCGAGAAGCATCCGACCAGCACGCTATCGCATCACCGGCTGGGCGAGACCTTCGCACGCTGTGACGAGACGATTGCCCTGGCGGCCATGTACGCGGCCAATCATTTTCCGGGGGTCAAGGCCATCATCGCGCTGACCGAGAGCGGCAACACGCCGCTCATCATGTCGCGCATCCGTTCGGGCGTGCCCATCTATTGCTACAGCCCCTATCCCGGCACCCAGCATCGGGCGGCGCTGTTTCGCGGTGTCTATACCGTGCCGTTCCATGCAGAAAACTACGATGCGGCTACGCTCAGCGATGCGGCCATCGATGAACTCAAGCAGCGTGGGCGTGTGGTGCCCGGCGACTGGGTGATCCTCACCAAGGGGGACTTCCATCGCGATAGCGGCGGCACCAACGGCATGAAGATCCTGCGGGTGAGTTGAGGCGGGCCGGCAGCCTCAGGCTCAGCCGAAGAACCAATAGCACACGCCGATGGAGGCCAGCACGCCAGCCAGGTCGGCGGCCAGGGCGCAACCGACGGCGTGGCGGGCGCGCAGGATGCCGACCGAGCCGAAGTAGACCGCCAGCACGTAGAAGGTGGTTTCGGTGCTGCCCTGCATGACGGCGGACAGCAGGGCCGGGAAGCTGTCCACCCCGAAGTGGGTCATGGTTTCCAGCATCATGGCGCGCGCGGCGCTGCCGGAGAAAGGCTTGACCAGGGCGGTCGGCAACGCGTCCACGAAGCGGGTGTCCCAGCCGGCTCCCGCGGCCAGCCAGCGGATGCCGTCGAGCAGGAAATCGAGCGCGCCGGAGGCGCGCAGCACTCCGACCGCGCAGAGCATGGCCACCAGGTAGGGCAGCAGGTCGCGTGCGATGTTGAAGCCTTCCTTGGCGCCGGCGATGAACTGTTCGTAAACCGGTACCTTGCGCAAGGCGCCGATCACCAGAAAGGCCACCAGCACGGCAAACAGCGTGAGGTTTCCCATCAGCGAGGAGAGCGCGCCGATGGCGCTGGCCGACATGCCGGCCAGCAGCGCCATGAAGCTGCCCATGATGAGCGCGGCCCCGCCCAGCCAGGCCAACACTACCGGATCCCACAGCTTCAGGCGCTGGCACAGCGCCACGGCCAGCAGCCCGGCCAGCGTCGAGGCCGAGGTGGCCAGCAGGATCGGCAGGAAGATCAACGTCGGATCGGCGGCGCCCTGCTGGGCGCGGAACATGAAGAGCGTCACCGGCAGCAGCGTCAGCGACGAGGCGTTGAGCACCAGGAACAGGATCTGCGCGTTGGTGGCCGTGGCGGGATCGGGGTTCAGGCTTTGCAGCTCGCGCATGGCGCGCAGGCCGATCGGGGTGGCGGCATTGTCCAGGCCCAGGCCGTTGGCGGCGAAGTTCAGCGTGATCAGGCCGATGGCCGGGTGGTTGCGCGGCACGCCCGGCATCAGGCGCGCAAACAGCGGGCCCAGCAGACGCGCCAGCAGGTCGACCAGGCCGGCCGCTTCGGCGATGCGTAGAAAACCCAGCCACAGCGTGAGGGTGCCGAACAGCAGCACCATGATCTCGACCGAGATGCGCGCCATGTCGAACAGGCTGGCGACCAGCAGGCGGAAGACGTCGGGTTCGCCCATGCCCAGCCAGCGCACCAGGCCGGCGGCGGCAGCGATCACGAAAAAAGCCAACCAGAGTTTGTTCAGCATCGATCGGAAGCAAGGGGCAGGGCAGGGAAGGCGTATTGTCGCAGAGACCCCCGGCACAGGTTTGTGCGGGGGGCATCAAACTGGTAACTTGGTGCAGCACGATTTGCACCGCAGGGGGCCACCATGAGCTTCAAGTCCGCCTTCGCCGCATGGCGCCGTAAACGTATCGCCGGGCCCGCCTACCGCTGGGCACGGGCGGCCTTGCCTGGCCTGTCGGCCACCGAGCGCGAAGCCATCGAGGCGGGCGATGTCTGGTGGGAGGGCGATCTTTTCACCGGCAACCCCGACTGGAACAAGTTGATGGCCGTGCCGGCCGCCGCGCTGACCCCGGCCGAACGGGACTTCATCGACGGGCCGCTGGCGCGGCTGTGCGGGCTGCTGGATGAATGGGACATCGAATGGAAGCGCCGCGACCTGCCGGCCGAGGTGTGGGCGCTGATGCGCCGCGAGCGCTTTTTCGGCATGATCATCCCGACCGAATACGGTGGCCTGGGGTTTTCTCCGTATGCACATTCTGAGGTGGTGCGCCGCCTGTCGGCCTATTCCATCACGGCCGGCGTGACGGTCATGGTGCCCAATTCGCTGGGGCCGGGCGAGCTGCTGCTGCAGTTCGGAACGCCTGCGCAGCGCGATTTCTGGTTGCCGCGCCTGGCTGATGGACGTGAAATTCCTTGCTTCGGCCTGACCAGCCCCGAGGCCGGTTCGGATGCCGCCTCCATGACCGACACCGGGATTGTGTGCCGGCAGCTGGTCGAGGGCGAGGAGCGCCTGGGTATCCGCCTGAACTGGCGCAAACGCTATATCACCCTGGGGCCGGTTGCTTCGGTGCTGGGGCTGGCTTTCAAGCTGCGCGACCCCGATGGGCTGTTGGGCGGCAAGGAGGAGATCGGTATTTCGGTGGCGCTGGTGCCTACCGATGCTCCCGGTGTGGAGATCGGCCGCCGCCATGTGCCGTCCATGCAGATGTTCCAGAAGGGCCCGACCTGCGGGCGCGATGTCTTCGTGCCTATCGAGGCCCTGATCGGCGGGCCGGCGCGCGCCGGCCAGGGTTGGCAGATGCTGATGAG
>JAEWJD010000262.1 GCA_023386765.1 Pseudomonadota bacterium
CTGGACGCTGTCGATCAGGTAATGCGGCGCCGCCGGGGCCAGGACCGCGCTGGCACGCTCGCGCGCAGCCAGCCGGCCGGCCTCGTCGAGCGCGTGATATTCGTCCAGGGTGAGGCCGGCGGCATTGCCGGAGAGCAGCAGGCCCACGGACCACATCCCCGCCCGCCGGCCTTCTTCGATGCCAACCGCCGTGTCGTCGACCTTCACGCAACCGGCCACATCGGCCAGCCCGAGCTGGATGACGTTCTGCAGCGCCATGGCCGGTGCGGGGCGGGCACGGGGCACCTCATCGCTGGCCACGACCAGCGGCAGGTCCAGGCCCTCGGCGCGGGCGCGCTCACGCACCCGTTGCATCACCGTCAGGGGATAGCCCGAGCAGGAACCGATCTTCAGCCCGCGTGCCTGCAAGGCTTGCACCGTCTGCAACGCTCCCGGGATCAGGTCGGAGTACTGCGCCACTTTTTCCAGCTGCATGGGCAGGAAACGTTCGTAGATGGCCGTGACGGCAGCGTCATCGGGATCGGTGCCGAAGCGTGCACGGTACTGCTCGGCGATGACCGGCAGATTGCAGAGGCTGCGGATGTGATCCCACTTGCCCATGCCCATGGGGCCGCGCGCCTGCTCCAGGGTCAGATTCACGCCAAACTGGGCAAAGGCCTCGACAAACACCCGCGTGGGAGCAAACGAGCCGAAGTCGACCAGCGTACCGGCCCAATCAAAGATCACGGCTTCAAGCCGGGTAGGAAGTGCGTTCATGGTTTTCCAGATTGGGAAGAAATGCCCGGCGCCTGACGCCATGCCTGGGCACGGCGCAGCAGTCCATGGCTCGCCGCATGCAGCAACAACGACACGCAGGCGGACGTGGCCATGATGACCGCGCACATGGCGGCGGCCGGGCCAATGGCCCCGGCATCGTCCATGTTGAGCACCGCAACGGCGGCCAGCATGGTCGAGGGGCTATAGAGAAATACGACGGCCGACACGGTGGTCATGGCCGACACGAACAGAAAACGTGCCGTCTCGAGCACCGCCGGCAGGCAGATCGGCAAGGTGACGCGCCAGAACGTGGTCAACGCATTGACCTTGAGCGCCGCCGCCGCGGCTTCGAACTCCGGATCCAGGCCGCCCAGGGCAGTCACGGCGGTCAGGTGCGCGCTGGTGTAGAAATGCACCACGGTGCAGATCACCAGCAGGGTCATGGTGCCGTACAGCCCATTGAGGGGATTGTCCGGGCTGTTGAAGAAGAAGATGTAGCCCAGGCCGAGCACCAATCCTGGGACCGCCATCGGCGTCAGCACCAGCAACCCGGTCAGGGTGCGCAACGGACGCGCCGCGCCGCGCGCCGGCAGCTTCTCCATCATCCAGGCGCCGATGAACACCAGCGCCGTTCCGACCAGCGCCGTCAGCGCCGCCAGAGTCACACTGTTACGCCAGGCCTGCCAGCCGCCGCCATCCATGTTGTCGAAGTCATAGGAGCGCAGCGACAGCGACAGGTTGTAAGGCCACATCTTGATGAAGGAGGCCCACACCGCCACGCCGACCAGAGCAGCCAGCGCCACGACCACCAGGGCGGACACCGCGAGAAAGGCGGCATCGCGACGCCGGTTGCGGCCCGGCTCATAGCGTTGCGAGCGCCCACTCAGGCCAGCGCCCTGACGTGCCCGCACTCGCCGGTCCAGTGCAAACGTAAGCACCGCCGGCACCAACAGCATCAGGCCGATGGCCGCACCCTTGGAGAAGTCCTGCTGCCCGACCACGGCCTTGTAGGCTTCGACCGCCAGCACGTTGTAGTCCCCCCCCACGACCTTGGGTACGCCGAAATCCGTCACCGCCAACGTAAACACCAGGCAGCAAGCGGAAAACACCGCATAACGCGTGCCCGGCAACGTGACCGTCAGGAAGGTGCGCAGCGACCCGGCGCCCATGGCGCGCGCGGCATCGTAAAGTCGCCCGTCGGCCACGCTCAGGCCGGTGACGAGAATCATGAGCGCGTGCGGGAAGGTATAGAACGCCTCACCGGCCACGATGCCCCAGAAACCATAGATGGTGGCGCCGCCGCTCAAGGGCTTGAGCAGCCCCTGGTTGCCCAGCAGATAGACCAGCGCAATCCCCGGCAGCAGCGAAGGCGCCAGTAAAGGCAGCAGCGCCAAGGTGCGCAGGCCGCGCTTGAACGGCAAGCGGGTGCGCGTCAGGCCATAGGCGAAGGCGTAGGCGCAGGGCAGCACCAGCGCGACGGTCACCAGGCCAACGGCCAGACTGCGCCCGACCATGGCAAGAAAATCGCCTTGCACGATGATCTGGTGAATGAGCGCCAGGCCCCCGTTGGGGCCGGTGGCCGCGCGGGCCAGGATGGCAAGCAGCGGAAAGGCCAGGAAGATCAGCAGGCCCAGCGCATAGGCCCCCTGGCCTCCTGCGGTGGCACTGCGCCCAAGCCAGCCCGGCAGGGCGCGGCGCAGCGGTACGGAAACAGCAGTCATGTCGCGGCGGGCCTCATGCATAGGAGCACAGCGCTTCGCGCGGCAGCTCCACCCAGCAGCGGCCCGCGGCATGCGGCTTGAGCAAGGCATCGCCCTGCTCGGCGGCGACCATGGCCTGCAGCACCTGCCCGTGCATGCCATCGATGCTCAGGGTGAGGCGGTAGTGGCTGCCCAGGAAGACGCCATCCTGCACATCGGCCAGCAACACATTGGCGCCGCCGGCCTCCTCGGCACGCGCCAGCCGCAGGGCCTCCGGACGCACGAAAAGCCGCCCCTGTTCGCCGCGTGGCGCGGCAGCCACTTGCAGTACCTGGCGGCCTACCCGGACATGGCCGTCATCGACGCGTTGATACTCCAGCCAATTGGCCTGCCCGACAAAATCGGCGATGAAGGCCGTGGCCGGTTCCCGGTAGAGTTGCCTGGGGGTGCCGTATTGCTCGATGCGCCCGCCATGCATGACGGCAATGCGGTCCGCCATTTCCATGGCCTCTTCCTGGTCATGGGTGACCATCAGCGTGGTGATCGCCAGGCGGCGCTGCAAGGCACGCAACTCGGCACGCAAATGCGCCCGCACCCGCGCATCGAGCGCCGACATCGGCTCGTCCAGCAGCAGCAGCGAGGGTGCCGGGGCCAGTGCGCGCGCCAGCGCCACGCGTTGCTGCTGCCCGCCCGAGAGCTGCCCGGGATACTTGCGTGCTGCCCCCGCCAGGCCCACCAGATCCAGCATCTCCTGAACCCGCGAGGCCACATGCGGCCGATGTGCGCGGCGGCCGCTCAATCCGTAGGCCACGTTCTGCTCCACCGTCAGGTTGGGAAACAAGGCATACGACTGGAACAGGATGCCGTAGTCACGCTGGGCGGGTGCCGCGTGCGAAATATCACGTCCGCACAGCATGATCGCCCCAGCATCCTGGACATCCAGACCGGCGATGGCGCGCAGCAGCGTGGTCTTGCCGCAACCTGACGGCCCGAGCAGGCACACCAGTTCGCCGGCGCGCACATCCAGCGATACCCCATCGAGCGCCACGTGCCCGCCGAAGCGTTTCTCCAGATTGCGTATCGACAAAAACGTGTCTTGTGCCTGGCTCATTACCTTCCCTTGTCCTGTCTCGGGCACCATGCCCGGCGGCTAGTATCAAGGGCTAGCATTGACTGTCTATGACAGTCCGCACAAATGCAGTAATAAAAGCATCACGTTTTTTTGTTCAACTGACGGCCTGAAACTTTTCAGCGCTTGCGCGCGCCCGGATCTCTTGCTCGTCGCCGAACTCAAATCTTTCTATGCCGTCGCCCGCTGCGGCTCCGTCACCAAGGCCGCAGCCCAGCTGGGGGTCAGCCAACCTACGGTCACCAGCCAATTGCGACAACTGGAATCACGCTACGGCATCGAACTGTTCCATCGCCAGGGCCGCAGCCTGCGGCTCTCCGATGCCGGCCACCGCCTGATGCCGCAGGTCGAGCGCCTCATGCTGCAGGAGACCGAAATCGAATTCCGCTTGCGCGACGCCAGCGAGCTTCGCGAAGGCACCTTGCGCATCGGCGCCACCGGGCCCTACTACATCATGGATACGGTCCAACGCTATCACCAGCGTTATCCCGCCATCGAGCTGCAACTGTCCATCGGCAACTCGCAGGGCATGCTGCAGGCGCTACGCGAGTACCACATCGAAGTCGCCACTTCCGCCTATGCCGTGGACGACCCCCAGTTGTACCGCCGCACCATCGCTGCCGACCCGATGCGCCTGGTGGTGCACCGCGAACACCCCCTGGCCCGTCATCAGCATGCGCCCTTGCAAGCCCTGGCATCCCATACCCTGCTGTTGCGCGAGCCAGGCTCCATGACGCGCCAACTGACCGAAGCAACCCTGACGCAAGCCGGCGTGGCGCCGCCGCGCACGCTGGAGATCGGCAGCCGCGAAGCCATCCGCCAGGCTGTCCTGTTCAACCTGGGCGTGAGCCTGATCCCCGCCAGCGAAGTGCCCCCCCATCCGCAACTGGCCGCGCTCGAACTGAGCGACTGCACGGTGATGATGCATGAGTACCTGTACTGTCTGCGCGAGCGCCAGGCCGTTCAGCCCATCGAGCGTTTTCTGGCACTGGCGCCCGACTGCCAGGACCCGGGCGCCTGAGCCGCCGTTTTGACCCTGGGCAGCGCCCTTCGGTAAATACGGCCGAGATATTCGATCAAGTACGACAGCCGCGTCATCGCGCGGCATAGTGCGCACTTTCGCTTATATCCATATGGTTGTGCCGCAGTGCAAAACTGGGGATGCTGGGCGGCTATGAGCACAAACCCTGGATTGACGCTGCATTTGGCAGTGCGGCAATATTTTCCTCAATTCAGCCTAATGTCAGGAACCTTTATGCGCCGTACTCTGCTTGCGCTGGCAATCGCTGCTGCTGTTGCCATGCCCGGCCTTTCCCAGGCCAAGACCTTCCGATGGGCCGCCCAGGGCGACATCCTGACGATGGACCCCCACTCCCAGAACGAAGGCATGACCATCGCTGCCAACAGCTACGTCTACGAGCCGCTGGTTGCCTACGACGCCGACTTCAAGGTGGTGCCCGCCCTGGCCACCGAATGGACCCAGGTCTCGCCCACGCTGTACCGCTTCAAGCTGCGCGAGGGCGTGAAATTCCACGACGGATCGAACTTCACCGCCGACGACGCGGTCTTCTCCATCCACCGTGCCATGGCACCCACGTCCAACTACAAGGCCTACACCACCGGCATCAAGGAAGCGCGCAAAGTCGATGACCACACCATCGAAATCGAGACGAGCGCGCCCAACCCGGTGCTGCTGCGCCAGCTGCCCAACGTGTTCATCATGAACAAGGCCTGGGCCGAGAAAAACAAGGTCGAGAAACCCCAGGACTTCGTCAACAAGGAAGAGACCTTCGCCACGCGCAATACGAATGGCACCGGCCCCTATAAGCTCAAGACACGCGAGGTCGACGTTCGTACCGTGTTCGAGGAAAACCCCGACTGGTGGAACAAGCAAGACAAGGTCGGCAACGTGACCGAAATCGTCTTCACGCCCATCAAGCAGAATGCCACCCGCACGGCCGCGCTGCTTTCCGGCGAGATCGATTTCGTGCTCGACCCCGCCGCCCAGGACCTGGAGCGCCTGCGTCAACAGGCCAAGGTCGTCGAGGGCAACGAGTACCGCACCATCTACCTCGGCTTCGATCAGAAGAACCCCGAGCTGCGTTATTCCAACATCAAGGGAAAGAACCCCTTCCAGGACGTACGCGTGCGCGAAGCGCTCTACCGTGCCATCGACGTCGATGCCATCAAGCGTGCCGTGATGCGCGGCTTGTCGGCGCCCACCGGCACCATGATCGCCCCGCAGGTGCACGGTTGGACCGAGGACTTGCACAAGCGCGTGCCCTACGATCCCGCCAAGGCGCGCGAACTTCTCAAGCAGGCTGGCTATGACGGCACGCTGAACTTCACGCTCGACTGCCCGAACAACCGCTACATCAACGACGAGGCCATCTGCCAGGCGGTGGTCGGCATGTGGGCCAAGGTCGGCGTGAAGGCATCGCTCAACACCATGCCGCGCGCCACCTATTTTCCCAAGGTGCAATCGCATGACACCAGCGCCTTTCTGTTCGGCTGGGGCGTGCCCACCTTCGATGCGATGTACACCCTGCAGAACCTGATCCACAGCAAGGGAGAAGGCGCCGACGGCATGTACAACCTGGGCAACTACAGCAACAAGGACCTGGACGTCATCATCGACCGCATCAAGACCGAAACCGATGCGGCCAAGCGCGACGCCGATATCCACAAAGTGCTCGAAGTGCATGCCAAGGAGTTCGGCCACATCCCGCTGCACGACCAGGTCATCCCCTGGGCCATGCGCAAGAACGTCA
>JAEWJD010000317.1 GCA_023386765.1 Pseudomonadota bacterium
CCATGAAATGTTGCGTAAATGCCCCAAGCTCGCCGCGTACCGCCTGCGCCAGACTGCGAAAGGTCAGCGTGAAGTCCGCGCGGCTGCCATGCATCAGGCGCAACAGGTCATCCACCAGCGCCTCATCGCCCTCCTGCCATCCCGACAGGCCGAGCTTGGCGCCCATGCGTGCATGGAAAGCCTGCGTGAAGGTCGCCTCGTACTCCTGCAATACAGCACGCAGGGCATCGGTATCGGCACCCAGTGCGTGAAAACTGCCCGCCAGTCGATACAGATTCCACAACCCGACCGAAGGCTGGCGGCTCCAGGCATACCGCCCCTCGGAATCGGAGTGATTGCAGATATGGCCGAGGTCGAATCCATCCATGAAGCCGAAAGGCCCGTAATCCAGCGTCAGGCCCAATATCGACATATTGTCGGTGTTCATCACGCCATGGCAGAAACCCACCGCCTGCCAATCCGCCATCAACAACGCCGTGCGACGCGATACCTCGCGCAGCAACGCCAGCACCTCGCCCTGCTCGCCCGCCGCATCCCGGCACTCGGGATAGAAACGGTCGATGACGTAATCCACCAGCGTACGTAGATGGTCGGTCCGGCGCAGCGACGCCCAATGCTCGAAAGACCCGAAGCGCACGAAGCTGGGCGCCATGCGCAACACGATGGCGGCCGTCTCCCGCGTTTCACGCATCACCGGCTCTTCCGATGTCACCAGAGACAACGCCCGCGTGGTCGGGATGCCCAGGCCATGCATGGCTTCGCTGGCGAGATACTCGCGCACCGATGAGCGCAACACCGCACGGCCATCTCCCATCCGCGAGTACGGCGTCCGCCCGGCACCCTTGAGTTGCAGCTCCCAGTTGCCTTGCGGGCCGCGCACCTCGCCCAGCAGGTGCGCACGGCCATCGCCAAGCTGGCCGGCCCAGACTCCGAACTGGTGTCCGCTGTAGACGGCCGCGAGCGTATCACCGCCCGGCAAAGGCATCTGGCCGCTGGCCACGGCCAGAAAAGCCTCGCCCCGAAGCTGCGCCGGATCCAGGCCGATGAGCGCTGCCGCCGCCGCATTGGCGTGCAACACGCGCGGGGCTTGCGGTGCCTGCGTCGCCAGGCGGGTATAGAAATCCGCCGGCAAAGCGGCAAAGCTGTTGTCCAGCGCCAGGTCTTCAAGTTTGCGCAACATGGGCGCCCTCCCTGCGGGTGCCGGCGGGCGTGCAACGGCGGCAACGCCGGCGCTGCCGGCGGAAATCGGGTTCGAATTCGTCAGTCAGGCTGCTATTATCGCCCGATGGACCCTGACGCCAATACCGCCGGGGAAAGCCCCCGCCCCGAACCTCGCCGACGTTCCCGGCTCTCCCGGGCAGCCCAGGCTTTTCGATTCGCCGGCAGCGTGGTCGACGAAGAACGGCTGCTGCAGGTCGCCTCCAGCCTGACCTTCACGACCGTGCTGGCCATCGTGCCGATGCTTGCGGTCGTACTGTCGCTGTTCACCGCCTTTCCGGTATTTCAGGATTTCCGTCTCGCGCTGGAAGACTTCCTGGCCAACAATCTCATGCCGCCGGCGGTCTCCGACAACATCATGGAGCACCTCAACCAATTCGCTCGCCAGGCTTCCCGCCTGACGGCGATCGGCGGCGCCTTCCTGGTCGTGACCTCGCTGCTGCTGATCATGACCATCGACAAAACGCTCAACGACATCTGGCATGTGCGCAAGCAACGGCCGCTGCCGCAGCGGGCCCTGATCTACTGGGCCATCATCACGCTTGGCCCGATCGCCACCGGCGCCAGCCTGTGGGCGACCTCGTTCGTGGCTCGCGAGTCGATGGGGCTGGTCAGCGACGTTCCCGGGCTGGTCAGCCTCGCACTGTCGTTCGTACCGCTGTTACTGACCGGTCTGGGGTTCGCCGCGCTGTTCGTGGTGGTGCCTAATTGCCGGGTGTATTGGCGCGACGCACTGGCAGGCGGCTTCTTCACCGCCATCGCCCTGGAGCTCATGAAGGCCGGCTTCACGTTCTACCTGACCGGTTTTCCAGCCTACACCATCATCTACGGGGCGTTCGCGACCCTGCCCATCTTTCTCCTGTGGATCTACCTGTCCTGGCTAGTCGTGCTGTTCGGGGCGGCCATCGCAGCCAGCGCCCCGCTCATCCGCCTGGGGCGCTGGGACATCAATCGCGCAGCAGGGGCCCCTTTCGTCGACGCCGTCCAGGTGCTGCAGCAACTGCTCGCCGCGCGAGGCCTCTGCCCGCCGGGGCTGACGCTGCAGGCGCTCGCCCAGGAGCTGCAATTGAACCAGCAGGAACTGGTTGCAGTTCTGGAACAACTGCAGCAACTGGGCCTGATTGCCCTGACGGCCGACAGCAAATGGGTGCTCGCCTGTGACCCGGCCAACGCGGATCTGTCCCCACTCTATGACCAATTTCTTTTCAATCGCGACCAACGTCGCGTGCACCACGACCCGCTCCTGGCCGAACTCGCCAGACGCCTGGGTGATGAAAATTCACCCCTCAAACTGGAACAACTGGCCAGCCTGGCGCAAAATAACGCCATCGAGCCCGTGCCGCCCGCCGGCATCCCGCCCGAGACGCCCTCTGTCACGGTCCTGCCACTGGAAAACCACCAGCCGCCCCGATAGTGCGTCCGAATGGAGACAGGGACCAACAGATCATGCAAATAGAGGCCCGGCCTCAGGGAGGAACAATCATGTTGAAAGTCAGTGAAATTCTGCGGGTCAAGGGCAATACCCTTTACACCGCCACCCCGGACACCCAGGTCAGCGTGGCCATCCGCACCATGAGCGAGCAGGATATCGGCTCGCTGGTCATCATGGAGTCCGGCATGCTGGCCGGCATGCTCACCTTCCGCGAGATCATGCGCCACCTGGATCAAAAGGAAGGCAATGTCGGCGAAACCACCATCCGCGCCATCATGGATGATGCGCCGGTCAGCGTCTCGCCCAACACCAGCGCCGAGGAAGTCCAGCGCCTGATGCTGGACAAGCACGCGCGCTATATCCCCGTCATGGACGGCCCGACCCTGCTGGGCGTGATTTCCTTCTACGACATGGCCCAGGCCATCGTGGCCGCACAGCAGTTCGAAAACAACATGCTCAAGGCCTACATCCGCGAATGGCCCATGGATAGCGCCAACGGCAACCCCTGAACCCGCCTTTGCCCAAGGTCGTGCCGCAGCGCGGCCTTGCCGGCCATCCCGGCCTGGCGTCTGGTGGCTAACCCTCGCGCCGCATGGCAGGGCGCAGGGCGCGCCAGGCTTCGTACAGCACGGTAGGGTCATTGGCCACCAGCCTCGTGGAGTCCGACAGCAGGCGGCGCCAGGCACGCGCGCCCACCTGCTGATTCACCAGCCCCAGCATCGGCCTCAGCATCACCCGCAAGGGCACGCCACGCGCCACCTGCCTGGTGGTATAGCCCACCATGGCATCGACCACCTGCGCGTCGGTCGGCAGCGCCGTCTCTGGCCAGAGCTGCGCCGAAACCTCCGACAGCACCCGCGGCGTATGCCAGGCAGCCCGCCCCAGCATCACGCCATCGAACCCCTCGCCGGCGCGCAATGCCTGGTCTGCGTTGGCCAGACCGCCATTGAGCACCATTACCGTATCGGGAAAATCCCGTTTCAACTGTGCCGCGACCTCATAGCGCAACGGCGGGATCTCGCGGTTGTCCTTGGGCGTGAGCCCCTTGAGCACGGCATTGCGCGCATGCACGATGAACACCCGGCAGCCGGTGTCATACAGTTTCCCGACAAAATCACGCACAAAGCCATATGACTCGTCGTAATCCAGCCCCAGACGGTGCTTGACGGTCACGGGTACATCGACCACGTCCTGCATGGCCTTGATGCAATCGGCCACCAGTTCCGGCTCGGCCATCAGACAGGCGCCAAATGCCCCTTTCTGCACCCGCTCGGAAGGACAGCCACAGTTCAGGTTG
>JAEWJD010000001.1 GCA_023386765.1 Pseudomonadota bacterium
GAGTAGGCCGGCGCTGCGCGGTCGGCTTTCTGCTGGATGAGGCCGCCCGCCCGGCTTGAATCGGGTGTCTCGAAAACGCCGGCCCCCCGGCCCCCGGCTGGCGGGGCGGGGCGCCGGCGGCATTGCCGGACCCGGGTCAGGCCCGTTGTTCTTCCGCGCTGGCCGCGGCGATCTCATCGGGGCTGGCGGACTCGCCACCCTCCATCTTGGCAATCACGGCGGTGGCCATGCTGTTGCCCACCACGTTGGTGGCGGTGCGGCCCATGTCGAAGAACTGGTCGATGCCCATGATGAGCAGCAGACCGGCTTCCGGCAGGTCGAACATCGGCAGCGTTGCCGCCACCACCACCAGCGAGGCGCGCGCCACGCCGGCCATGCCCTTGCTGGTGATCATCAGCACCAGCAGCAGCATCAGCTGCTGCGTGAAGGTCATGGGGATTTCGTAGGCCTGGGCGATGAACAGCACCGCGAAGGCCTGATACATCATGGAGCCGTCCAGGTTGAAGGAGTAGCCCAGCGGCAGCACGAAGCCGGAGACGCGCGGCGGCACGCCAAAGCGGGTCAGCGCCTCGATGGTCTTGGGGTAGGCCGATTCGCTGCTGGCAGTGGAGAAGGCCAGTAGGGTGGGTTCCTTGATCAGCCCGCCCAGGCGGAACACGTCGCGGCGCAGGAACAGATAGCCGACACCGAACAGCAGAGCCCAGAGCAGGGCCAGCCCGAGATAGAACTCACCGATCAGCTTGCCATAGGTCACCAGTACGCCCAGGCCCTCGGTCGTGATGACCGCCGCCATGGCGGCGAACACGCCCAGCGGTGCGAAGCGCATGACGTAGTCGGTGAGGCGGAACATCACCTTGGCGAGTTCATCGATGGCATTGACGATGGTGGTATGGCCGTCGCGCCGCACATAGGCCAGCGCCGCGCCGAAGAACAGCGAGAACACCAGGATCTGCAGGATCTCGTTGTTGGCCATGGCCTGGATGATGCTGCTCGGGAAGACGTGGGTCAGGAAACCCTGCAGGGTGAAGTCGCCCGTCTTCAGCGAGGTCGAGGCGCCGGCATCGGGCAAGGCCCGGTTCAGGTTGGCGCCGGGCTGGAACACATTGACCAGCAGCAGTCCCAGCAGCAGCGACAGGAACGATGCGCTGACGAACCACAGCATGGCACGCAGGCCGATGCGGCCGACGGCGCGCCCATCGGTCATGCTGGCCAGGCCCGAGACCAGCGTGGCGAAGACCAGCGGCGCGATGATCATCTTGATCAGGCGCAGGAAGATGGTGGTCACCATGCTGAAGTAGGAGGCGATCTTTTCGGCATGGGCGGCATCCTGTGCATAGCGGTGGCATGCATAGCCCACGGCGATGCCCAGCACCATAGAGATGCCGATGTAACGCGTCAGTTTTTTGGTGTTCATGATCAACTACAGAGAAAGCACGGGCGCGTGATGCGGCCGGCCAGGAGAGAAAGTAATACGCCCGACGTATCGGAAAGGCAGAACAGAATCATAGCCTTAATCTAAAAGCGACAAAAATCCTGCTTCGCCGGCAGTCCGGATAGCCAGGTAAAGAACTGCAACAAATCACCCCGGCCGGGCGGCATGGGACTGCATCGCAAACCCGGCTAAAATCACGGGATTCGCCGGATTTCATCTCCCCTATCTTCACCCGAATTCAGGAGTCCTTTTTATGGCCCTCGTTTCCATGCGCCAGTTGCTCGACCATGCGGCCGAGAATGGTTATGGCATTCCCGCCTTCAACGTCAACAATCTGGAGCAGGTCCAGGCCATCATGGAAGCCGCGGCAGAAACCGACAGCCCGGTCATCATGCAGGCTTCGGCCGGTGCCCGGAAATATGCCGGTGAAGGCTTTCTGAAGCTGCTGATCCAGGCCGCCGTGGAGTCGTATCCGCATATCCCGGTCGTGATGCACCAGGACCACGGCCAGTCGCCGGCCATCTGTCAGGGCGCCATTGACCTGGGCTTCTCCAGCGTCATGATGGACGGCTCGCTGAAAGAAGACGGCAAGACCATCGCCGATTACGAGTACAACGTCGACGTGACCCGCAAGGTGGTCGACATGGCTCACAAGCTGGGCGTGACGGTCGAAGGCGAGCTGGGCTGCCTGGGCTCGCTCGAAACCATGGAAGGCGACAAGGAAGACGGCCACGGCGCCGACGGCAAGCTCACCATGGACCAGCTGCTGACCGATCCGGAGCAGGCTGCCGACTTCGTGCGACGCACCCAGCTCGATGCCCTGGCCATCGCCATCGGCACCAGCCACGGCGCCTACAAGTTCACGCGCAAGCCCACCGGCGACATCCTGTCGATCCAGCGCATCAAGGAAATCCACGCCCGTCTGCCCAACACCCACCTGGTGATGCACGGCAGCTCCAGCGTGCCGCAGGAACTGCTGGCCGAGATCCGCGCATTTGGCGGTGACATGAAGGAAACCTACGGCGTGCCGGTCGAAGAAATCCAGGAAGCCATCAAGTTCGGCGTGCGCAAGATCAACATCGACACCGACATCCGCCTGGCCATGACCGGCGCGATCCGTCGCTTCTTCGCCGAGAACCCCTCCAAGTTCGACCCGCGCGAATACCTCAAGCCGGCCCGTGCCGCCGCCAAGGCGGTCTGCGTGGCGCGCTATACGGCCTTCGGCGCTGCCGGCAACGGCAGCAAGATCAAGCCGGTGTCGCTCAGCGACATGGCCGGGCTGTATGCCGCGGGCAAACTGGCCCAGGTCGTGCAGTAAGCCGACTGAGTGAAAAAGGCCCCTCGGGGCCTTTTTCACATCTGCCCGCCCGCTGCGGGCGCGGCCGCTTTTGCAGTAATCTATAGCCCTTTCCCAATGCTCCCGCCGGCCCGCCGGCGCTTCGGGGCTTTCCGTCGGCCGACGGAATCTTTACCGCCATAGGCTCAATCCGTGACTTCCGCTTTGCATGAATCCAGCATCAAGTCCCTGCCTCTTCTGGGGCGCGGCAAGGTGCGCGATATGTACGCGGTCGGCGACGACAAGTTGCTGATCGTGGCCACCGACCGTATCTCGGCTTTCGACGTCATCCTGGACGACCCCATCCCGGGCAAGGGCCAGGTCTTGACCGAACTGACCGAGTTCTGGCTCGGCAAGCTGGCCCACATCCTGCCCAACCATTCCACTGGCGTGCGTGCCGAAGACGTGGTGGCCCCCGATGAGGTGGAGCAGGTGCGCGGCCGCGCGGTCGTGGTCAAGCGTCTCAAGCCCATCCTGGTCGAAGCCGTGGCACGCGGTTACCTGATCGGTTCGGGCTGGAAGGACTACCAGGATAGCGGCGCGGTCTGCGGCATTCGCCTGCCCGAAGGCCTGCGCCAGGCCAGCCGCCTGCCCGAGCCCATCTTCACGCCCGCAGCCAAGGCCGAGTTCGGCCTGCACGACGAGAACGTCGACTTCGCGCATGTGGTCGCCGAGGTCGGCGAGGAAATGGCCGAGCGCATCCGCGATGTGACGCTGCGCCTGTATGCCGAAGCGTCGGCCTACGCGGCCACCAAGGGCATCATGATCGCCGACACCAAGTTCGAGTTCGGCCTGGATGACCGGGGTCAGCTGCACCTGATGGACGAGGTGCTCACGCCCGATTCCTCGCGCTTCTGGCCGGCTGACGGCTATCGCGAAGGCACCAGCCCGCCGTCGTTCGACAAGCAGTTCGTACGTGACTGGCTGGAAACCCAGCCCTGGGACAAGACGGCCCCGGCGCCGCGCCTGCCCCAGGACGTGCTGGAAAAGACGGCCGCCAAGTACCGCGAAGCCCTGGACCGCCTGACGGCCTGAGCCCGCCCGCTTCCCGCGATCGTCGCCGGCGCCCTTCGGGGCGCCTTCTCTTTGGCCTGGCGATCGGGATATCGCGGAAGTTGCGTCATCCTTGTGCGG
>JAEWJD010000021.1 GCA_023386765.1 Pseudomonadota bacterium
TCGCACAACTGGAGGCCTTGTTGCGCCACCCCCTGTTTCTGCGGGTGCGCCGGCGTCTGCAACTGACGCCGGCCGGCGCCATGTACCAATCAGAGGTGCGCGGCATTCTGAATCAGGTCGACATGTCCTCGCGTGCCATCCTGAGCTATGGCGGCGAGACGCAGGTGTTGACCATCGGCACGCAGCCTACCTTCGGCGCGCGTTGGCTGATCCCGCGCCTGCAGGCCTTCATGGCTGCGCATCCCGACATTCAGTTGCGCGTACGCAGCGAAACCCGCCCATTCGATCTGATGCAGGCCAAGATCGACATCGCCTTCTTCTTCGGCCATGGCACCTTGCCGGGGGCGCGCTGTCGCGAGTTGTTCGAGGCCGAAGTGGTGCCGGTATGCAAGCCCGGCTTTCTGGCGCACGACAAGGTTGCCAGCCTGCAGGCCCTGAGCGAACAGACGTTGATTCAATGCGCGTCGCGTCCTGAGGCCTGGCACGACTATTTCTCGCGCCAGCATTTCGAGTCGGACAGCAGCTATCACGGCCCGCGCTTCGAAACGTTCTACATGTGTGTGCGTGCGGCCGAGGCCGGCTGCGGCGTGACGCTGTCGCCGCGCCTGCTGGCCGAGGAAGAGCTGCAGGCCGGACGGCTCGTCATCCCCTGGGACTATGTGCAACCCAGCGATGGCGCCTACTTCATCGCCCACGCTGAACACGCCGCCGAGGTTCCCAAGATCAAGCATTTCGTTGCCTGGGTCGAGCAAGAGGCGCAGGCAACGCGGCGCTGTCAGGCCCAGCGCATGCGGTTCATGAAAAAAAAGACTGAATAGGCCGAAATTTTTCATTTGATCCTACGCGCAAGTCCATGATTTCATGCGGCTGTTTATAAGTCTGTGCTGTTGCCGCCATGTTTCATCATTCCGTTAGCGCTATAACGAGCCTCTTTTTTGCACGTTGCTGCAGCGTTTTCGCTGCCGGCTGGCGGGGGGTGGCATGAGCCGCCTGGACCGTTGCCTGTCGGTGCGTGACTTCGAGCGCGAGGCACGCCGCATCCTGCCGCGTTGCGTGGAAGGCTATGTCTGCGGCGGCACGGAGGATGGCGCTTCGCTGGATGAAAGCCTGCGTGCCATGCGTGATATCGGTTTCCGGCCGCGGGGCCTGCGTGTGGTGGATGAGCGCAGCAGCGCCTTGCACCTGTTCGGCGAAAACTACGCCATGCCGGTCGGTTTCGCGCCGACCGGGTTTTCCGCCATCGTCATGCATGAGTGCGATCTGGCGCTGGCACGGGCGGCCCAGGAGGCCGACATTCCGTTCATCATCAGCGGGGCTTCCTGCGTGCCACTGGAACGGTTGCAAGCGTCCACCGGCAATCGCTGCTGGTATCAGGCTTATCTGCCGGGCAATACCGAGCGCATCGGCAAGTTGCTGGCACGGCTGCGCAAGGCGGAGATCCCGGTGCTGGTGATCACCATCGATACCTGCGTGGGGGCCAACCGCGAAAACCTGCAGCGTCTGGCCTTCACCGTCCCGTTCAAGCTGAGCGCTAGCGTAGTGCTCGATGGGATGCTGCATCCGCGCTGGAGTCTCAATGTCTTCATGCGTACCTTGCTGGGCGGTGGGGTGCCGCGTTTTGCCAATCTGTATGAAGAGATCGGCCCGCCCATTACCCAGGATCCGCCCAATGGTTTTCGCGGCGAACGCGACAAACTCTCCTGGGAACATATTCAATGGATCCGCCAGCAATGGCCGGGAAAACTGGTGCTCAAGGGCATCATGGACCCGGACGATGCCCGCCGTGCCCATGCCGTGGGCGCCGACGGCGTGATCGTCTCCAATCATGGCGGACGTCAGCTCGACGGCTGCATCTCGCCGCTGCAGGCACTGCCGGATGTGGTGGCAGCCGTGCCGTCGAACTTCCCAGTGATGATCGACGGGGGGTTCCGGCGCGGCAGCGATGTGCTCAAGGCGGTGGCGCTGGGCGCACGCATGGTGTTTACCGGCCGGCCGCAGCTTTACGGCGCAGCGGTCGGCGGCATGGCGGGCATCCGTAAGGTCGCACGCATTTTCCACAGCGAAATCTCCACCAACATGGCCTTGCTGGGATGCCGGGATCTGGCGGACGTCACGCCTGAGCTGGTCGCGCCCGTCGGCCTGCAGGCAGCGCGGCAGCGCGTTGCCTGATCCGTGCCGGCAGTGCCCGGCGAACACGACAACAACAGGGCGCGCGTGCGCGCGCCATTTTTTCCCAACAGGAGGAAACATGAAAAAAACCCAGATCAAACTCGCCGGCGTGGCCGCCGCGCTGGCCATGGCCGCGATCTCCCCCGTGCAGGCGCAGGCCGATGCCTATCCCAGTAAGCCGGTGCGTCTGGTGGTCGGTTATGCGCCCGGCGGCACCACCGACATCAGCGCGCGCATGATTGCCGAGCGCCTGGGCAAGGCCCTGGGTCAGACCTTCGTGGTGGAAAACAAGCCCGGTGCCAACAGCAATATCGGCGCGGAGAACGTGGTCCGTTCACCGGCCGACGGCTACACCCTGTTCGTCGGTTCGATCTCGACGGCCATCAACCAGTCGCTGTACTCCAAGATGTCCTTTGACGCCGTCAAGGATCTGGAGCCGGTCGCCATGCTTAACGTGGTGCCCAATATCCTGGTCGTGAACCCGGGCGTGCCGGTCAAGACGGTGCAGGAATACATCGACTACGCCAAGAAGAACCCTGGGCAACTGACTTGCGCCTCGCCGGGCAACGGTTCTTCGGCCCACCTGGGTTGCGAACTGTTCAAGCTCAAGACCGGCATCGACGTGCTGCACGTGCCGTATCGCGGCAGCGGTCCGGCCGTCGCCGATCTGCTGGGCGGCCAGGTGAACTCCATTTTCGACAATATGCCGCCGCTGCTGCCGCAGGTGCGCTCCGGCAAGCTCAATGCGCTGGCGGTCACCATGGCTGATCGGGTTCCCTTTGCGAAGGAAATCCCCACCATCGCCGAGTCGGGCGTGCCCGGCTTTGATGTTGCCGCGTGGTTCGGCGTGTTCGCCCCGGCCGGTACGCCGCCGGAGCTCGTGCAGAAGCTCAATACGGCCATCAACGATGCGGTCTACAAAGACGCCAGCATGATCAGCAACTACGAGGCCAATGGCTTCCTGCCGCCGCCGCCGCCCAATACGCCCGAAACCTTCAAGGCCTTCATGGGCAGCGAAGTGAATAAATGGGGCGAAGTCGTCAAAGCCGTGGACCTGCAGATCAACTAAAGTCGCACAGCACACCAGGCTGGCAGCATGCTTGCGAACCCCGCTGCCAGCCGGCGCTTTTCATCTGCAGAATTTACGTGCTAGAATGCGCGTCTTTACAGAAAGCCTTGCCTTTCTGTTCAAGCCAGCCGACGTGGTGGAATTGGTAGACACGCTATCTTGAGGGGGTAGTGGCGAAAGCTGTGCGAGTTCGAGTCTCGCCGTCGGCACCAAGAATTTGTCCAGGTAGCACCTGGAGTGAAAAACCCGCAACTCTTACGAGTGCGGGTTTTTTTTCGTCTTTTCAAAATGCAGTCCGGGACTTGTTCCGCGCTGTGTCGATG
>JAEWJD010000026.1 GCA_023386765.1 Pseudomonadota bacterium
GCACTGGGATGGCGTGTACTTTCAGGTGCTTCACCCGCTGCCCGCTGCATTAGAGGTACGCGCAACCAAGTCGGCCAGCAATGCCAGCAGTTGTGTGCTGCGGGTGCAAAGCCACGGTGGGCAGCGCGCGTTGTTGACTGGAGATATTGAAGTGCCGCAGGAGCGGGCGCTGATTCGTTCGGCGGCTGATGTCCGGGCCGATGTACTGCTGGTGCCGCACCACGGCAGCACAACATCTTCGAGCACAGCATGGATTGAGACTGTGCAGCCTTCGCTGGCGATTGCGCAGGCAGGTTATCGCAACCGGTTTGGCCATCCGGCTGCTGCTGTCGTGCAGCGCTATCAACGTGCAGGTGTCAGGTGGGTGGAGACGCCTGCATGCGGGGCTGCATGGTGGCGTTCTGCGCAGCCGGAACAGGTGGAATGCGAACGCGTGAATTGGCGTAGGTATTGGGCGCCTGTACCGAGGTGATCCTCGACCCCATTGCTACACTCCATCCAACATTCAATGCCTGCCATCGCTTGCCTTTGGACATGCCGACGATGGCAGGCCTGATTCTTGCTGGAGAAGCAGCAATCCATTTACGGGAGGCGTGCGAGTATGCAGAAGTTTGATGAAATGTACGCCATGCTGCCGTTCGATGGCAGCGATGTGCGGTCCCATTACAAGTCCTATGCCCAGTGGCTGGCGCGGCAATCACAAGCCACGATGCAGGCTAGGCAGGCGGAGGCGGAAATGATTTTTCGCCGTGTGGGCATTACCTTTGCCGTCTACGGTGATAAAGATGAAAGTGGTGCGGGTACAGAGCGTTTGATTCCGTTTGACTTGATTCCGCGCATCATTCCTGCCGGTGAGTGGCAGCGCATGCAGCAAGGCTTGGTGCAGCGCGTGACGGCACTCAATCGCTTTATTGCTGATGTCTACAACGGGCAAGAGATTCTCCAGGCGGGTATTGTTCCGCGTGACCTGATTGATGGCAACAGCCAGTTCCGCCCGGAAATGCGAGGTCTGCAGGTGCCTGGCGGCATTTACGCGCACATCGCAGGCATTGACATCGTGCGTGCCCCGAACGCCCAAGGGGAGGGCGAGTACTTTGTACTGGAAGACAATTTGCGTGTGCCTTCCGGTGTGTCTTACATGCTGGAAAACCGCAAGATGATGATGCGCTTGTTTCCAGATTTGTTCACTTCGCATGCAGTGGAGCCTGTGGCGCATTACCCGGATATGTTGCTGGACACTTTGCGCGCCAGCGCGCCATCCAGTGCCGCTGCGGCCACCGCCACTGTGGTGGTGCTGACCCCCGGCATGTACAACAGCGCGTATTTTGAGCATGCCTTCCTGGCCCGACACAGCATCCAGCCAGGGATAGGCCGACTTGATGAGCACGGCATTGCCCGGGCCGCGGGCGCTGAAATTCAGCGAATCCCCGCCACGGGCGTAATACATGTAGATGGTGCCGCCATCCATGAACAGCGCACGGCGTTTATGGGTATACCCCAGCGAGGCGTGGCTGCCCTTGTCCTCGAGGTAGTAGGCCTCGGTTTCGATGATGCGGGCCGACAGCCACAGGCCGCCGTGACGCCGCCGGATCACCTTGCCCAGCAAGTCGCGCGCCAGGGTCGCGGCATCACGATTGAAAAAGGCGTCGGGCAGCGGCGTCAGGGACGCCGCGGCGTGCTCACTCGAAGCGTTCACCGTAACGCTTATCGGAAAAACCTACCCCGACATCGCCATCCTCGGTGACCAGCACCGGACGACGGATGAGCGCCGGATACTGGGAGATCAGGCGCAGCCACTCGGTATCGTTGTTGACCGCTTTCTGTTCATCGGTCAGGTTGCGCCACGTCATGGAAGCGCGGTTGACGAGTTTTTCCCAGCCCCCCAGCTTGGCTGCCCATGACTTGAGGGTGTCACCCTCCACGGGATGATCGCGGTAGTCGATGAATTCGTGCTTGATGCCGCGTTCCTGGAGCCACTGGCGTGCCTTGACGCAGGTGCTGCACTTGGTCAGTCCGAAGAGGGTCGTCATGGATCAATTCTCCTTGCGGGTCTGCAGGCGGTTGGCGATGATGACACACACCCCCACCGCCAGAATGAACAACGTGGCCAGAGCGTTGACTTCAGGCTTGAGGCCCAGGCGCACGCGCGAGAAAACCTCCATGGGCAGGGTCGTGTATCCCGGCCCTGACAGGAAGGAGGCGACCACCACATCGTCCAGCGACAGCGTGAACGAAAGCAGCCAGGCCGAGGCCAGCGCCGGCGCGATCAGCGGCAGCGTGATCGAGAAAAACACCCGCAACGGCGTGGCGCCCAGATCGAGAGCGGCTTCTTCGAGCGAGCGGTCCATGTCGCGGATGCGCGATTGCACCACCACCGCCACGAAGGCCATGCACAGCGTCACGTGCCCGACCCAGATGGTGAACATGCCGTTCTGCGCCGGCCAGCCGAAATGCGTGCGCATCTCGACGAACATCAGCAGCAGCGAAATGCCCAGCACCACTTCGGGAATGACCAGCGGTGCGCTCAACATGCTCAGATACAAGCCAAAGCCCTTGAAACGACCCATGCGGGCCAGCACATAGCCGGCCCAGGTACCGATGATGGTAGCGGCGGTGGCGGTCAGCACGGCGATCTTGAACGACAGCCAGGCCGCCCGCAACAGGGTCTCATCCTGGAACAGCGTGTAATACCAGCGCAGCGAGAACCCACTCCAGGAGGTCAGCACCGGCGAGTCATTGAACGAAAACACCATCAGGCTGAGGATGGGCACGTAGAGAAAGCAGAACCCCAGCCCCAGCGCCAGATTGCGCAACGTCTTGTTGGGGCCTTTCATGTGCGCCCTCCGGCCGTGCGCTGCTGCCTGACCTGGTTGTACTGGAAGAAAGCCAGCGGCACCAGCAACAGCAACACCATGACGCAGGTCACCGCCGAAGCCATGGGCCAGTCGGTATTGTTGAAGAACTCATTCCACATGATGCGGCCCATCATCAGGGTATCGGCGCCGCCCAGCATCTCCGGGATCACGTACTCGCCGACCGAAGGGATGAACACCAGCATGGCCCCGGCGATCACGCCCGGACGCGACAGCGGCAGCGTGATGCGCCAGAAGGCCTGCCAGGGGCGCGCGCCCAGATCGGCGGCCGCTTCCAGCAGACGCAGATCCAGTTTCACCAGGTTGGCGTAGAGCGGCAGGATGAAGAACGGCAGGTAGGCATAGACCATGCCGATGTAGACCGCCAGGTCGGTGCGGTAGATCTCCAGCGGCGCCGCCGTGATGCCCAGCCCCATCAGGACCTTGTTGAGCAGGCCGTCGTTGCGCAGGATGCCCACCCAGGCATAAACGCGCAGCAGCAGCGAGGTCCAGAAGGGCAGGATCACCGCCAACAGCAGCAGGTTGCGATAGCGGGGCGTGCTGCGAGCGATGTAGTACGCCATCGGATAGCCGATAAGCATGCAGCACAGCGTCGTGACGGCCGCCATCTTGGCCGAGTTCAGGTAGGTGGCGAAGTACAGATTGTCCGTGAACAGCAGGACATAGCCCCGCAGATACAGGCTGAACTGCACCACCTCGTCCTGGATCTCGGCCAGTGAGGTATACGGCGGGATGCCGAACTTCTGCTCGGCGAAGCTGATCTTGAAGACCAGCAAGAACGGAATAAAGAGAAACAGCACCAGCCAGGCAAAGGGCACGGCAATGGCGAGAGTGCGCCCCGAGGGCAGGCGCCCCCGCAGGAAATTGCGCATCATGATGCCAGCACCGTGGCGCTGTCGGCGGCCCAGCGCACGAAGATCTCTTCGTCAATGCCCGGGGCGTCCATGGCCGAGAGCTGCAGGCTGGGGACGCTGGCCTCGACCACCTTGCCCGAGTCCAGGCGGATCTGATAGAGCGCGTAGCTGCCCATCCAGGCCATGTGGCTCACCATGCCGTGGGCCCAGTTGTGCTCGCCCTCGGGCTGCTCACGCGAGACCACCAAGCGCTCGGGGCGGATGGAGACATGCACTTGCATGCCCAGGGGCTCGCTCACGCCATGGTTGACGAACAGCGGACGCGTCAGTTCCTCGCTTTCGATGGCGACGTGATCCGGCTCATCGACCACGATGGTGCCGGTAAAAAGGTTGGTGCTGCCGATGAAGCCCGCCACGAACTGGGAGTTGGGGAAGTTGTAGACCTCCTGGGGCGTGCCACACTGGATGATCTGCCCATCGGTCATGACGGCCAGCCGGTGCGCCATGGTCATGGCTTCTTCCTGGTCGTGGGTCACCATGATGCAGGTCACGCCGACCTGCTCCAGGATCTTGACCAGTTCGATCTGCGTTTTCTGGCGGATCTGCTTGTCGAGCGCTGACATGGGCTCGTCGAGCAGCAGCAACTTGGGCCGCTTGACCAGGCTGCGCGCCAGTGCCACGCGCTGCTGCTGCCCGCCGGAAAGCTGATGCGGCTTGCGCCGCGCGTAGCCGGCCATCTGCACCAGATCCAGGGCCTCGAAGACACGGTCGTGGATCTCGGCGCGATCAACCCCTTCCTGCTTCAGGCCGAAGGCCACATTGGCCTCGACCGTCATGTGCGGGAACAGCGCATACGACTGGAACATCATGTTGACCGGCCGCCGGTAAGGCGGCACGGCCGTGATGTCCTCGCCATCGAGCAGGATCATGCCCGAGGTGGCCTCCTCGAAACCGGCCAGCATGCGCAGCAAGGTCGACTTGCCGCTGCCCGAGCTTCCCAACAGGGCGAAGATTTCATTGCGCCGCACCGCCAGGTTGACGGAACGCACCGCGACGGTGTCATCGAAAATCTTCACCACATCAACGATCTTGACGAACTCGTCCGGATCGGCGCTATGCGGGGCCGAGTAACGGCTATCGCTCATGATGGCTTATCTTCCAGACTTCAGTTCGGCCCACATGCGGGTCTGCAGGCGCTGCACAGGCAAGGGCTGCGCCTTGATGACGTAGAGCGACTTGGACACCTCGGGCGAGGGGTAGATCATCGGGTTGTCCGCCACGTCCTTGACCACATGCTTGCGCGCCTCTTTGTTGGCGTTCGGGTAGAACATGGTGTTGGTGATGGCCGCGTGGACTTCCGGCGTTTCGATGTAGTTGATGAAGGCATGCGCCTCATCGGGGTGCGGCGCATCCTTGGGGATCACCATCAGGTCGAACCAGGCCGGCGCCCCGCCCTGCGGGATGAAATAATCGATTTCGTAGGGCTTCTTGGCCTGCTTGGCGCGGCTGCGCGAGATCATCACGTCACCGGAGAAGCCATAGACCATGCACAGGTCGCCCACGGCCAGCTCGTCGATGTAGCCCGACGAACTGAACTGGCGGATGTAGGGGCGGATCTGCTTGAGCACTTCAAGGGCTGCCTTGTAGTCCTCGGGCTTGTCGCTGTTGGGATCCTTGCCCAGGTACTTCAGCACGGCCGGAAACACCTGGGCCGCCTCGTCCAGCATGGAGATGCCGCAATCCTTGAGCTTGGCGGCATTCTCGGGCTTGAAGAGCATGTCCCAATTGGCCAGATCAACGTCCGGACCAAAGATCTCCTTGACCTTGGTGACGTTGTATCCCAGCCCGTTGGTGCCATAGCCCCAGGGCACCGCATACTCGTTGCCCGGGTCGACCTGGGCCACCAGCGCCATGATGTCCGGATCCAGGTTCTTGAGATTGGGGATCTTGGACTTGTCCAGCTTCTGGAACAGCCCGCCCTCGATCTGCCGCGACGCGTAATGGGTCGACGGCACGACGATGTCGTAGCCCGATTTACCTGTCAGCAGCTTGGCCTGCAGGGTGTCATTGTTGTCGTAGACGTCATAACGAGCCTTGATGCCGGTTTCGCGTTCGAAACCCGGCAACGTATCCGGAGCGGTGTACTCCGCCCAGTTGTAGACGTTGACGACCTTGCTGTTTTGCGCCATTGCCGTGGAGGTTGCCGCCGCGACCAGCGCCAGCCCTGCCACCACCCGCATTCCCGCCGAGGATTTCATCGCGAGCCCCTTGCAGATTCCAGAGTTTCCAAAAGGCAAAATGATAAAGCCTTTTAAAGGGGGGGTGGGCCGACCCGGACCATCGATCGGCGAACTTGCACGACGTTGCCCGAGGGGGCTGGCGCAATTGTTGTATTTAGGCCCCGGCGGCCTGATACGCCTGATGAATACGATGCCAGGCCGCCTCGCCCTGCGGGCCTGCTACCTTGCGCAGAGAACGCCGCAGACGCTGCAGATTGGCCTGGCGCTGACGCGCCGACACGCCGCGCGCATGGCCGCGATCGAAATCGATCAACCAGGCCCGCCCTTGCGGAT
>JAEWJD010000186.1 GCA_023386765.1 Pseudomonadota bacterium
CACCGATACGCCACATATTTATTGGGGACGTATTAAGGCAAATTCCCAGTCGATAGACCCCTGACTTAAAGACACGGAAAACGGGATATTGTCAAAACTCTGATTTTTCTGGATTTTTTCAGTGTCACTATTTTTTATCCAAGGAAATAACTCAACATATATTTAGGGACACATTAGAACATTTTTGTTGCATGCGCTTGGTCTGAGCAGTAATGTCTATTTGCACTGCAACATTCTAGACGCAGGCCGGAGCGAGTTATGTCCCACACCCCCCCCAAAGCCCCCTGTCCTCCCGCGGCGGCCATCGATGCCCGGCGCATCGGCCTGCCTGCCGCACAGGGTCTGTACACCCCGCAGAACGAGCATGACGCCTGTGGCGTGGGCTTCGTGGCCCACATCAAGGGCCGGAAAAGCCACGCCATCATCCTGCAAGGCTTGAAGATCCTCGAAAACCTGGATCACCGGGGTGCCGTGGGGGCCGACAAACTCATGGGTGACGGCGCCGGCATCCTGATCCAGATCCCGGATGCGCTGTACCGCGATGAAATGGCCCAGCAGGGGGTGACCCTGCCCGCACCGGGCGAATACGGCGTAGCCATGGTGTTCCTGCCCAAGGAAACCGCCTCGCGCCTGGCCTGTGAACAGGAACTCGAGCGTTCAGTGCGCGCCGAAGGCCAGATCGTGCTGGGCTGGCGTGATGTGCCGGTCGATCGCGACATCCCGATGTCACCCGCCGTGCAGGATTGCGAGCCGGTCATCCGCCAGCTGTTCATCGGGCGCGGGCCCGACGTGATGGTGCCCGACGCCCTCGAACGCAAGCTCTATGTGATCCGCAAGACCGCCAGCCACGCGATCCAGAACATGCGCCTGGCGCACGGCAAGGAGTATTTCGTCCCCTCGGCCTCGGTGCGCACCGTGGTCTACAAGGGGCTGCTGCTGGCCGATCAGGTCGGCCGCTACTATCGCGACCTGGCCGACCCGCGCACGGTCTCGGCCCTTGCGCTGGTACACCAGCGCTTCTCGACCAACACCTTCCCGGCCTGGCCGCTGGCGCACCCCTACCGCATGATCGCGCACAACGGCGAGATCAACACCGTCAAGGGCAACTTCATCTGGCTGCGCGCGCGGGAAGGCATGATGCAGTCGGCCGTGCTGGGCGAAGACCTGAAAAAGCTCTACCCGATCGTCTATGAAGGCCAGTCGGATACGGCAACTTTCGATAACTGCCTCGAACTCCTGGTCAATTCCGGCTATTCGCTGGCTCATGCCATGATGATGATGATCCCCGAAGCCTGGGAACAGCATTCCCAGATGGATCAAAGCCGGCGTGCCTTCTATGAGTACCACGCCGCCATGATGGAGCCCTGGGACGGGCCGGCGGCGGTGGCGTTCACCGATGGACGCCAGATCGGCGCCACCCTGGACCGCAACGGCCTGCGTCCGGCGCGCTACCTCATCACCGACGACGACATGGTGCTGCTGGCCTCCGAGGCCGGCACGCTGGCCATCCCGGAGAGCCGCATCGTCAAGAAGTGGCGCCTGCAGCCGGGCAAGATGTTCCTGATCGACCTGGAGCAGGGCCGCATCATCGACGACAGCGAAATCAAGTCACAGCTGGCCAACCATCGCCCCTACCGGCAATGGATCGAACGCCTGCAGATCAAGCTGGAATCACTGCCCGCGCCGCGCTCGACCTCGCCGGCCGTGCAGACCCCCGTGCCACTGCTGGACCGCCAGCAGGCCTTCGGCTGGACCCAGGAAGATTTCAAGTTCATCCTCGAACCCATGGCTGCCACCGGCGAGGAGGTCATTGGCTCAATGGGCAATGACGCCCCGCTGGCCGTGCTGTCCAGCCGCGCCAAACCCTTTTTCAACTATTTCCGCCAACTGTTCGCGCAAGTGACCAATCCGCCGATCGACCCGATCCGCGAGCAGATGGTCATGTCGCTGGTGTCCTTCATCGGGCCCAAGCCCAACCTGCTGGACATCAACAACGTCAACCCGCCGCTACGCCTGGAAGTGTCCCAGCCGGTGCTGGATTTCGCCGCCATGGCGCAGATCCGCGACATCGATCAGGTCACCAGCAAGAAGTTCCGCAGCTACGAACTGGACATCACCTATCCGGCCGCCTGGGGTCCGGAAGGCATCGAGGCCAGGGTGGCTGCGCTATGCGCGCGTGCCGTGGATGCGGTGCAAAGCGGCTATAACATCCTGATCGTCTCTGACCGGCTGGTCGACGCCGAACGCGTGGCCATCCCCGCGCTGCTGGCGACCTCGGCGGTGCACCAGCACCTGATCCGCGCCGGGCTGCGCACGAACACCGGCCTGGTGGTAGAAACCGGTTCGGCACGTGAAGTGCATCACTTCGCACTGCTCGGCGGCTATGGCGCCGAGGCCATCCACCCTTATCTGGCGCTGGAGTCACTGGGCCGCATGCGCGAGCCCGAGAAGGCCGTCAAGAACTACATCAAGGCGATCGACAAGGGCTTGAACAAGGTCATGTCCAAGATGGGCATCTCCACTTTCATGTCTTACTGCGGCGCACAGATTTTCGAAGCCGTTGGCCTGCAGCGCGGGCTGGTGGACAAGTACTTCACCGGCACGGCTTCCAACATCGAGGGCATCGGCATTTTCCAGGTGGCCGAAGAAGCGCTGCGCATGCATCGCGCCGCCTTCGGTGCCGATCCGGTGCTCGAGAACGCGCTGGACGCAGGCGGCGAGTATGCCTTCCGCATCCGTGGCGAAGAGCACATGTGGACGCCCGACTCCATCGCCAAGCTGCAACACGCGACCCGCGCCAACAACTACCGCAGCTACAAGGAGTACGCGCAGATCATCAATGACCAGAGCCGGCGGCACATGACCCTGCGCGGCCTGTTCGAGTTCCGCGTCGATCCGGGCCGCGCCATTGCCCTCGACGAGGTCGAACCGGCCAAGGAAATCGTGCGCCGCTTTGCCACCGGCGCCATGTCGCTGGGCTCGATCTCCACCGAAGCCCACTCGGTGCTGGCCGTGGCCATGAACCGCATCGGCGGCAAGTCCAACACCGGCGAGGGCGGCGAAGACGAGCTGCGCTACCGCGCCGAAATGCGCAAAGGCAAGAGCAGCGTCAAGGACGGCGACACGCTGGCCTCGGTGCTGGGGGCCGAGCGCATCGAAGCCGACGTGCCGCTGCAAAAAGGCGACTCGCTGCGCTCGCGCATCAAACAGGTCGCGTCGGGACGCTTTGGCGTATCGGCCGAGTACCTGTCCAGCGCCGATCAGATCCAGATCAAGATGGCGCAGGGCGCCAAGCCGGGCGAAGGCGGCCAGCTGCCAGGCCACAAGGTGTCCGAGTACATCGCCAAGCTGCGATACTCGGTGCCGGGCGTGGGCCTGATTTCCCCGCCGCCGCACCATGACATCTATTCCATCGAAGATCTGGCCCAGCTCATCCACGATCTGAAGAACGTCAACGCGCGCGCCTCCATCTCGGTCAAGCTGGTCTCGGAGGTTGGCATCGGCACGGTCGCCACCGGCGTGGCCAAGGCCAAGGCCGATCACGTGGTGGTGGCCGGCCACGACGGCGGCACCGGCGCCTCGCCGGTGTCCTCCATCAAGCATGCCGGCACGCCCTGGGAACTGGGCCTGGCCGAAACCCAGCAGACCCTGGTGCTCAACCAGCTGCGCAGTCGCATCCGCGTGCAGGCCGACGGCCAGATGAAGACCGGACGCGACGTGGTCATCGGCGCGCTGCTCGGCGCCGACGAGTTCGGTTTCGCCACCGCTCCGCTGGTGGTCGAAGGCTGCATCATGATGCGAAAGTGCCACCTGAACACCTGTCCGGTAGGCGTGGCCACGCAGGATCCCGAGCTGCGCAAGAAATTCCAGGGCAAGCCCGAACACGTCGTGAATTACTTCTTCTTCGTGGCCGAAGAAGTGCGCGAGATCATGGCGCAACTGGGCATCCGTCGTTTTGACGAACTGATCGGGCGCACCGACCTGCTGGACATGCGGGCCGGCATCGACCACTGGAAGGCTCACGGTCTGGATTTCCAGCGCGTGTTCCACCGCATCCCCGGCGACCATCCGGCGCGCCACACCGAAACCCAGGATCACGGACTGACAGGCGCACTCGACCATCAGTTGATCGAACGCGCCCGGCCGGCCATCGAGCGCGGCGAGAAAGTGTCCTTCATCGTGCCGGTGCGCAATCGCAACCGCACCATCGGCGCCATGCTCTCGGGCGCCGTGGCCGCACGCTACGGCCACGAAGGCCTGCCTGACGACACCATCCACATCCAGTGCAATGGCACGGCCGGCCAGAGCTTTGCCGCCTTCCTCGCACATGGCATCACCATGGATCTGGTGGGCGAGGCCAATGACTACGTCGGCAAGGGCCTGTCTGGCGGACGCATCATCGTGCGCTCGCCGAACGACTTCCGTGGCTTCGGGCCGGATCACATCATTGCCGGCAATACGGTGCTGTACGGTGCACTGGCGGGCGAGGCCTTCTTCAACGGCGTGGCCGGCGAACGTTTCGCGGTGCGCAATTCTGGCGCGGCAACCGTGGTCGAAGGCACCGGCGACCACGGCTGCGAATACATGACAGGCGGCACGGTGGTGGTACTGGGTTCGACCGGCCGGAACTTCGCGGCCGGTATGTCCGGCGGTGTGGCCTACGTCTGGGATCCCGAACACACCCTGGCGCAACGCTGCAACACCGCCATGGTGGAATTCGAGCCGGTGCTGGCGCATGCCGAACAGCACGAGGCCGGCGACATCCAGGCCTGGCACAGCGCTCAGCGCGGCGGCCCGCGCGAAACCGACGAAACCATCCTGCGACGCCTGGTGGAAGAACACTTCCGCTATACCGGCAGCTTCCGTGCGCGCGAAATCCTGGGTGACTGGGACAACGCGCGTGGCAAGTTCGTCAAAGTCATGCCGACGGAATACCGCCGGGCTCTGGGTGAATTGTGGCGTGCCGCCAACCCGCAACAACTGGCCGCCTGAGGACTGACATGGGAAAGATCACCGGTTTCATGGAATACCAACGCCTGCAAGAGGCGTGCGAAGCTCCCCAGAAGCGCCTGAAGACCTGGCGCGAGTTCGTGCTGCACCTGGATGACGAGCAGTCCAAGCAGCAGGCAGCGCGCTGCATGGACTGCGGCATCCCGTTCTGCAGCAGCGGCTGCCCGGTCAACAACATCATCCCCGACTGGAATGACCTGGTTTATCGCCAGCAATGGCGCGCCGCGCTGGACGTATTGCACTCGACCAATAATTTCCCCGAGTTCACCGGCCGTATCTGCCCGGCCCCCTGCGAGGCGGCCTGTACGCTGAACATCAACAGCGATGCGGTCGGCATCAAGTCGATCGAGCACGCCATCATCGACAAGGGCTGGGAAGAAGGCTGGGTCGCGCCCAAGCTGGCGCTGCGCAAGACCGGCAAGCGGATCGCCGTGGTCGGCTCCGGGCCGGCCGGGCTGGCCTGCGCCCAGCAGCTGGCGCGCGCCGGCCATGCCGTGACGGTGTTCGAGAAAAGCGACCGCATCGGCGGGCTGCTGCGCTACGGCATTCCCGACTTCAAGCTGGAGAAGGCCCAGATCGACCGGCGCATCGTGCAGATGGAAGCCGAAGGCGTGGAGTTCGCGCCCTCGACCTTCGTGGGCGACGCCGGCGACCCGGCCGCCGACGGCCTGAGCGTGCGCAGCCCGGCGTCGCTCATCGACGAGTTCGATGCGGTGGTCATGGCAGGCGGTTCGGAAACACCGCGCGACCTGCCCGTACCTGGCCGTGAACTGCAGGGTGTGCACTTCGCCATGGACTTCCTGCGCCAGCAGAACAAGGCCGTGGCCGGTGATCGCCTGGCCGGCCAGACGCTCGCCCAGGGCAAGCATGTGGTGGTCATCGGCGGCGGCGACACCGGCTCGGATTGCGTGGGGACCAGCAACCGCCACGGCGCGCTGTCGGTCACGCAGTTCGAAGTGATGCCGCGCCCGCCCGAGGAAGAAGACAAGCCCATGGTGTGGCCGTACTGGCCGCTGCGCCTGCGTACCTCGTCCTCGCACGAAGAAGGCTGCCAACGTGAGTGGTCGGTGGCCACCAAGGCCTTCGCCGGCGAGGACGGCCAGCTACGCAAGCTCATCGGCGTGCGCGTCGAGTGGGCCAAGGACCCGGCCACCGGGCAGTTGAAGATGCGCGAGATCGAAGGTTCGGAATTCGAGATCCCGGCCGATCTGGTACTGCTGGCGATGGGTTTCACCGCACCAGCCCAGAATGTGCTGGATGCCTTCGGCGTGGATCTCGACGCCCGCGGCAACGCGCGCGCCAACACCGAGGACTACCGGACCAGCGTCGCCAAGGTGTTTGCCGCCGGCGACATGCGGCGCGGCCAGTCGCTGGTGGTCTGGGCCATCCGCGAAGGACGCCAGTGCGCCCATGCCGTCGATGCCTTCCTGATGGGCAGCTCCGAACTGCCACGCTGACCCCCCGGCCTACGCCGCGACAACGCCCGTCCGACGCTCACGCGCCGCACGGGCGTTGTCATTGGCAGGCCGGACAAAGAAGAGGTCCGAATCTGGCGGTAGAGCATTTCTTCGGTTCGCCCCGGCGCCTGTGGGTGGCCGCCGGCCACCGCCTGCTATCGCGCGACACGGTGACACTGGAAGACGTCTCGCATGAGCCGTTCATCATGCTGACCGTCGATGAAGCCGCCCATACGGCGCTGCGTTACTGGAGCGACACACCGTTCCGCCCGGACGTGCGCCTGCGCACGTCGTCCGTGGAGGCGGTACGCAGCAGGGTGGCCAATGGCAGCGGCGTGGCCGTGCTTTCCGATATGGTCTACCGCCCCGGGTCGCTGGAAGGCCGCCGCATCGAGACCATCCAGCTGAAGGATCCGATCCCGCCGATGTACATCGGACTGGCCTGGCGAAAGGGTGCCGGGATCACGCCCGCCATGCAGGCCATGCGTGACTATTTCCGCCATGCCTATGCCTTGCCACGCTAGCCCGCCCGAGTCCGTCCGCCGCGTTCTGGCGGGCTGATTCCGTTGCGTTGTTGTCGTACTTGTTCCACATGAGGGGGGGTACCTCCGGGGCGTCTTGACCCAGGTCAAGCGCTCGGAGATAAAGCTCTGAGAACCTGTGAGACTGAAGCCCAACGGAGAAAACCATGATTTCGGCATACAAGCACGGCCGCGCTTTGGCTCTTGCAACCCTGCTCGGCACGACGCTCGCCGCCCCCGCCCTGGCGCACGAAGCCGGTGACTGGCTGTTCAAGGTCGGCGCCACGCAGGTGCGCCCCAAATCCAACAACGGCAGCGTGCTCAACGGCTCGGTCAAACTGGACGTCAACAACAACGTGCGCCCCTCGTTCACCGTGACCTACATGGCCACGCGTAATGTCGGCGTCGAACTGCTGGGCGCCTGGCCCTTCGAGCACGACATCCGCGGCAGCGGCCTGGGCAAGATCGCCACCACCAAGCACCTGCCCCCCACGCTGAGCCTGCAGTGGCACTTCCTGCCGGACAGCACCGTCCAGCCGTATGTCGGCATCGGCCTGAACTACACGCACTTCTTCGACACCAAGACCAAGGGCCCGCTCAGCGGGTCGAGCATGAAGCTCAAGGACTCCTGGGGCCTGGCCGGCCAGGTCGGCGTTGACGTCAAGCTCAACGAGCGCTGGTTCATGAACGCCGATCTGCGCTACATCGACATTTCCTCCAAGGTAAAACTCGACGGCCAGTACATCGGCAAGGCCCGGATCGACCCGTGGGTCGCCACCATCGGCGTCGGCTACCGCTTCTGAATCTTGCACACCACGCCTGCCCGGGCAGTCAAGCCGGCTCGGGCATAATGCGTGACTCGTTCCCCGCCTCCACAGGAGTCACGCCTATGCGCCTTTTCCGTCCCTTGCTGGCCGCCAGCCTGATCGCTGCCGCCGCCGTCGGCAACCTGGCCCGCGCCCAGGACACCGGTAACTGGCCGTCCAAGCCCATCACCCTGATCGTGCCCTACGCCGCCGGGGGTTTTGCGGACACGCGCGTGCGCCTGCTGGCGCGCAAGCTGGGCGACGTCCTGCAACAACCCGTCGTGGTCGAGAACAAGGCCGGCGCCGGCGGCGTGATCGGCACGGCCATGGTGGCCAAGGCGGCTCCCGATGGTTACACCCTCGGCACCGGCAACCTCGCGCCGCTCTCGGTCAACCCGACTCTGATGCCCAACCTGTCCTACCAGGTCGACAAGGATCTGGCCCCGGTCATCCTCATCGAGAACAGCCCGCTGGTGCTCAGCGTGAACAACGACGTGCCGGTCTCCAACCTCCAGGAGCTGATCGCCCTGGCCAAGCAGAAACCCGGCTCGCTGACCTTCGGCTCGTCGGGCGTGGGCGGTGCGCACCACCTGTCCGGCGAGATGTTCCGCGAACAGGCAGGCAT
>JAEWJD010000189.1 GCA_023386765.1 Pseudomonadota bacterium
TGTCTCCTGCGGGTTGGATTCAGTCGTGCTTGATGGCGATGGTCTTCAGGACGGTGAAGCCGTAGAGCGCTTCGAAACCTTTCTCGCGGCCGTGGCCGCTGGCCTTGACGCCGCCGAAGGGCAGTTCCACGCCGCCGCCGGCGCCGTAGTTGTTGATGAAGACCTGACCGCTGCGGACCTTGCGCGCCAGACGCAGCTGACGCGCGCCGTCGCGCGTCCAGATGCTGGCGGCCAGCCCGTACTGGGTGCTGTTGGCGATGCGCAGCGCATCGGCTTCGTCATCGAAGGGGATGGCCGCCAGCACCGGCCCGAAGATCTCTTCCTGCGCCAGGCGGTGATGCACCGGCACGTTGTCCAGCAGTGTGGGGGCCTGATAGAAGCCGTCGGCCGGCGCGCCGGGGGCGATGCTGCCGCAGGCGGCGGTGGCGATGCCATCGGCCTGGGCTTCGCGCAGAAAGCCCTGCACGCGCTCGAGTTGGGTCTTGCGTATCAGCGGGCCGCAGTCCAGGTCTTGCGGCGCGGGGCCGGTGCGCAGGCGCGCAAAGGCCTCGGCCAGACGCTGCATGGCGCGATCGTAGAGGCTGCGTTCGATCAGGATGCGGCTGCCGGCCGAGCAGGTCTGGCCGGCGTTCTGCACGATGGCGTTGACCGCGACCGGCACCAGGGCGTCGAGGTCGGCATCGGCAAAGACGATCTGCGGCGACTTGCCTCCCAGCTCCAGGGTCACCGGGACATGGTTCTCGGCGGCGGTCTGCGACACCAGCACGCCCACGCGCGGCGATCCGGTAAACGAAATGTGATCGATGCCTGGATGACGCGCCAGCGCATCGCCCGCTTCGTGGCCGTAGCCGGTGACGATGTTCAGGGCCCCTGGCGGCAGGCCCGCTTCGGCGGCCAGTTCGGCCACGCGCAGCAGTGACAGGCAGGCGTCCTCGGCCGGCTTGACCACGCAGGCGTTGCCGGCGGCCAGCGCGCCGCCGATGCTGCGCCCGAAGATCTGCAGCGGATAGTTCCAGGGAACGATGTGGCCGGTCACGCCATGCGGCTCGCGCAGGGTCAGCACGGTGTAGCCGTGTTGATAGGGGATGGTCTCGCCCAGCAGCTTGTCGGCCGCGCCGCCATAGAACTCGAAGTAGCGCGCCACGGCGGTGACATCGGCGCGGGCTTGTTTCAGCGGCTTGCCGCAGTCGCGTGATTCGAGTTGCGTGAGCTCGTCGTGGTGATCGAGGATCAGGCGCGAGAGCGCCAGCAGCAGCCGGCCGCGCTCGGCCGCCGACAGGGCGCCCCATGGGCCTTCGTAGGCGCGCCGCGCGGCCTGGACGGCGAGGTCGATGTCTTCGGCATTGCCGCGCGCCAGCTGCTCGAACACCACGCCGGTGGAGGGATCGATGACATCGATGATGTCACCGGAAGAACCTGGGACGAACCGGTTGTCGATGAAATGCTGTTTCATGCTTGAACACCTTTGCAGAAAACAATGAGAAAAAGCCACAGCAAGAAAACGAGACGGTCGCCAGCCGGTGGGCGGCGGCGCTTCAGAACAGGATGGACAGCCCTCCGTCGACGGCCAGCACCTGGCCGTTGATGTAGGAGGCCGCCGGCGAGGCCAGAAAGACCGCCGCCCCCGCGATCTCACGGGGCTGGCCCCAGCGGCCCGTGGGATTGCGTGCCGCCAGGCGCGCATGCACTTGTGGGTCGGCCACCATGGCGGCGTTGGTTTCGGTGGCGAAGGTGCCGGGCGCGATGGCGTTGCTGGTGATGCCCTGCGGGGCATATTCGGCCGCCATGGCGCGCATCAGGCCGGTGAGGCCCTGTTTGGCGGCCGGATACACCGCATCGCCGGGACGTGCGATTTCGCCGGCCACCGAGGTGATGGCGATGAGGCGGCCGTAGTTCTGGCGGGCCATGCGTTCGGCGGCCAGTTTGGACAGCAGGATGGCCGCCACCAGGTCAGTGTCGATGAGGGCGCGGATTTCCTGGGCCGTAAAGGCGCTGAGCGGCTTGCGCACGCGGGCGCCGACATTGTTGACCAGGATGTCCAGGCGGCCGTGCTGCGCATCCAGCATGGCAAAGGCGGCCTCGGTGGCCTGGCTGTCGGCCACGTCGAACATGAGCGCCGAGGCCTGCAGCCCGGCATCGCGCAGACGCTGCGCGGCCGCTTGCGTGGGGCCGGGCTGGCGGCCGTTGATGATGACGTGCGCGCCGCTGGCGGCCATCGCCTGGGCGATTTCCCAGCCCAGGCCGCGCGCCGCCCCGGTGATCAGCGCCACGCGCCCGGCCAGGGAAAATGTCGAAAGAAAGGCGTGGTCGGGCGGCAGGCTGGGTGTGTCGGTCATGGGGGCAGTATCAGTCGCGAAACTCGGGAGACCAGTGCAGCAGTCTACGCTCTAACCAGGTCACGCAATAGACCAGGGCAATACCGACCAGCGACAGCAGGGTCACGGCGGCGAACATGTCGGTGGCATTGAGCGTGGCCAGTGCCGTGATCATCAGATAGCCCATGCCCGTGGTCGAACCGACGAACTCGGCCAGCACCACGCCGATGAGCGCGAAGCTGATGGCGTTGGGCAGGGCTGCAAAGGTCCACGCCGCCGCAGTGGGGATCTGCACGCGCCACAGGATCTGACGCGCCGAGCCGCCCAGCGTGCGGCAGAAGTCGATCAGTTCACGCTCTACGCTGCGTCCGCCCTTGTAGGTGTTGAAGAACACGAGAAAGAACACCACGAACCAGGAGGTGGCCACCTTCGAGGCCATGCCCAGCCCGAAGAACATCGTGATCAGGGGCACGAACGCAATGCGCGGCATCGAGTTGAAGGCCACGATGAACGGATTGAAAACATCGGCCAGGAAACGGTTGCGTGCCAGCAGCAGGCCCACGGCGAAGCCGCTGATCACGCCCACGGCCAGGCCCAGCAGGGTGGCCTGCACGGTCAGCCACAGATGGGGCCAGACCGATTGCGGACCCGGCTGGATCCATTGCCAGAGGCGCAACGCGATGCGTGAGGGCTGGCTGATGAAGAAAGGGTCGAATAGCGTGTTCTGCACGAACCAGGGAATGCGGGTCAGGCCTTCCCAGGCGCCCAGTACGGCACACAGGATGATGGCCTGCCACAGTGTGATGTGCAGACGCCGGCGGCGTGCCTGGCTGCGTTGCTGGCGTTCGTGCTGCAGGGCCTGCACGTCGGTGGCCGGGGATTCCGTCATCGTCTCTGGCCTCAGGCGGCGGCGCGGAACTGCTGGCCCAGTACGGACCACAGGCTTTGCACGTGGGTATTGAACTGCGGTGTTTCGCGCAGAGTGAAGACATCGCGCGGATGCGGGATCGCGATGCGCTCATCGAGCAGCACCCGGCTGGGCGGGCCCGACAGCACCACCACCCGGTCAGAGAGCGTAATGGCTTCGTCCAGGTCGTGGGTGACCATGACGATGGTCTGGCCCAGCTTGCGCCAGATGTCGCTCAGCTCGCGGTGCAGGTGGGTCTTGGTATGCGTGTCCAGTGCGCCGAACGGTTCGTCCAGCAAGAGGATGCGCGGCTCGACGGCCAGGCTCATCAGCAGCGCCACGCGGCGGCGCATGCCGCCGGAGAGCTGGTGCGGATAGGCGTCGGCAAAGCCCTCAAGGTGGCCCAGGCGCAGCAGCTGCGTCACGCGCGGTGCGATCTGCGTGGCGGGCAGCCCCAGAAAGCGCAGTCCCAGGGCCACGTTCTTGCGCACGCTGTACCAAGGCAGCAGCGTGTCTTTCTGGAAGATGTAGCCCAGCCTGGGCGGCACCTGGCCACGCACGGCCTGGCCGGCGACTTCGATGCGGCCCTGCGAGGGTTCCAGAAAGCCGGCGATCATGTTCAGCAAGGTGCTTTTGCCGCAACCCGACGGCCCGACGATGGACAGGAACTCGCCTTCGTTGACCGTCAGGCTGACGTCGCCGATCGCGTGAGTCAGTCCTTGCCGGCTCTGGTAGACCTTGCCCACGTGCTCCAGGCGGATCATCACAGGCCTCGTGCGTGGCGCACGAAACGCATGTCCACGCAGGCTGAGTACGGCACCTGCTTGAGTTGTTCGTTGGAGAACTGGCGATCGTCGCCCATGATGGCCGTCATGCGCTGATAGGCATCCTCGGTGATGAGGTTGTCCTTGAGAAAGACGCTGTCCTGGTAGAGCGCGATGGTCTTCTCGATGGCGGCGCGCGGGAAGGCGTTCAGGTAGTCGGCGTAGATGGTGTCGGTGACTTCAGCGGCACTGTGCGTGTTGAGGAAGTCCTGCGCCTTGACCAGCGCGCTGACAAAGGCCTGCACCACTTCGGGGCGGCGCTCGACCGTCTCGCGCAGGGTCAACGCTGCAATGCCAGGCACATCGCCGCCCATCAGGGTACGCCAGGTCTGCTCGGCAGTAGCGTCGAAAATGGGCACGCCCCAGCCTTCGGCCTGGGCCTGTTCCATCATGGACTGGGTGGCCATGCTGGCCGATACCGAGCCGGTCTTGAGCGCGCCCAGCATGGTGGCCAGATCGCCCAGCGGACGGATATCGACTTGCTGACCGATGCCAGCCTGCTGCATCAGGTACACGGCCATCAGCCAGGTGCTCGACTGCGGCTGCGTTGCGCCGACGCGTTTGCCAGCCAGGTCTTTGAGCTCGCGGATCTTGCCGCTGTCGTAGTCTTCCTTGCGCACGATGATGTTGGCGTAGGTGAGCTTGCGGTCAAAACCGAAGATCAGCGTGGCAGGCTTGCCGGCCAGGGTCAGGGCCGGCGCGGCAGTGGCCGCCGTGGCGCCGAACAGAATCTGCCCTGCCGCCAGCAGCTGGTTGGTGCGCGGCCCGCTTTGCGAGTTCAGGTAGTCCACCTCCAGGCCGTTCTCACCGAAGTAGCCTTTCTTCAGGGCGACGTAGCCAGCGGCGAAGAAGGGATCGATGCTGCCTTGGCCGTAGGCGACCTTGCCCAGGCGCGGTTGCGCCCGGGTCAGTGCCGGCAGACCCAGCAATGCAGTGGCGGCCGTGCCGGCCAGCAGTTGGCGGCGGCTCAGGCCGCGGGCAGGAAAGGTCATGGCGTCCTCGTCGATATCGGATGGCAGGGGCAATTGCGCGTCAACGATACCGTACTCCCCCGCGCCTGGACAGGCCAGCGGACAGCCCTGGTGGCGGCATGCCCTGGCGGGGGCGCCGGGCCGTGTCATCAGGCGCCGGCGGCGATCAGCACGGCCTGGGCGCGTGCCCTGCCCTTCTCGGTAATCACGGCGGCAGCGCGTCCGACTTCGGTGTCGATGCCGCGCACGTCGCAATGTTCGAAGATCTGTGCGTCGCTCCAGGGGCAGCCCGACGCCTGCAGCAGGCGCACGAAACCCTGCTGGCCAGCGAACGGGTGCGTTACACGCCCAATACCCTGACCGACGTGGACGCCTGGATGCAGCAGGTGCGCGAGTCGCGTGAACGCGGCTTTGCCTACTGCAACGAGGAGTACTACTGGGGGGGCCTGGCGCTGGCGGTGCCCGTCTACGATCTCAGCAAACGGGTGGTGGCGGGGCTGCAGTTATCCGTGTCGGCGAGCAAATGGACGGTCAGGCGCGCGCTCTCGCGCTTCATCCCGCTGATGCAGGATACGGCGCGGCTGATTTCCACCACGCCGCCCATGCCACGCGCGCTGGTGCCGTTTGGGGGCGGCGCGGCGCGCGATCTGCACGCCACGTCGCCCGGCAGCCAGGGCTGAGGTCGGGCCGCTCAGGCGGCCGTCTTCTTGGCTGCGGCCTTCTTCACGGCGACCTTCTTTGCCGCCGTCTTGGCCGGTGCTTTCTTGACGGCCGTTTTGGTAGCGGTTTTGGCCGGGGCCTTCTTGGCTGCCGTCTTGGTGGCGGTCTTGGCGCCCGGGCGCGCGGGCTTGTCACCCCGCGGCTCGAACTCGAAGCCGATCTTGCCGTCCGGCTGGCGTACCAGGAACGCCTTGAACTTGCGGTTGGTGCGGCTGGAGACGAAGCCGTCGAGCAGGTCCGTGCGGCCGCCTTCGAGCAGCTTGCTCATCTGCTCACGCGAGATCTCCTGTTGCAGGATCACCTTGCCTGAACGGAAGTCGCACTGCTTGGCCGGGCCCACCGATTTTTCGCAGACATAGCTCATGCCGTGTTCGAAGACGCGCGCATTGCACTTCGGGCAGGGACCCACCGACGTGTGTCCACTGAAGTCCACCGGCTCGTTGTCTTCTTCGTCGTTTTGGCCGAAGTCGAACTCGAGCTTGAACTCGTCGCTGATGCGCAGGATGGCGGCAAAGGGGCGGCCCATCTTGCTGATGAAACCTTGCAGCGGCCCGATTTCGCGCTTGCTGAGCAACTCTTCGACTTCCGGCAGTTCGAAGGTGCGTCCGCCGGGATGCTTTCCGATGGAGAAGTCGCACTGCGTGCAGGCAAACCGGCGGTAGTTTTCCTTGACCACGGCGCCGCATTTCGGGCAGGGCGTGGTCAGGGTGGCGTAGTCGCCCGGCACCGTATCGCGCTCGTATTCCTTGGCCCGTTTGACGATCACCTGGGTCATCTGCGCGATTTCGCGCATGAAGGCGTCGCGGTCCAGTTCACCCTGCTCGATCTGTTTGAGCTTGTGCTCCCAGCCACCGGTCAGTTCGGGCGAGGTCAGTTCGCTGACATTCAGTCCCGAGAGCAGCGTCATCAACTGGCGTGCCTTGGCGGTGGGCACCAGATCGCGGCCTTCGCGACGCAGGTAGGCCTCGTTGATCAGGCCTTCGATGATGGCTGCACGGGTCGCCGGCGTGCCCAGCCCGCGTTCGGACATGGCTTCGCGCAGCTCTTCATCGTCAACCAGCTTGCCTGCGCCTTCCATGGCCGACAGCAGGGTCGCTTCGTTGTAGCGGGCGGGCGGCTTGGTGGTCAGGCCTTCGGCGCGCACGTCTTCGGTGCGTACCGTTTCGCCATCGGCCACGGCCACCAGGTTGGCGTCCTCGCCCTGGGCGGCCTTGCCGTAGACGGCCAGCCAGCCCGGTGCGACCAGCACCTTGCCGTCGGTCTTGAAGCGATGGCCCTGGACTTCGGTCAGGCGCGTGGTGACACGGTATTCTGCGGCCGGGAAGAAAACCGCCAGGAAGCGTTTGAGCACCAGGTCGTAGATCTTGCCCTCGGCTTCGCTCAGGTCTTGCGGGATCTGCAGCGTCGGGATGATGGCAAAGTGATCAGACACCTTCTTGTTGTCGAAGATGCGACGGTTGGGCTTGACCCAGTCGTTGCCGACCACGGTACCCGCATGCTGCGCCAGGCCGCCCACGGCATTCGAGCCGCCTTCGGCCAGCGCGCGCATGGTCTGGCGCACCGTGTTGATGTAATCCTCGGGCAGATAGCGCGAGTCGGTACGCGGGTAGGTCAGGGCCTTGTGGCGTTCGTACAGGGTCTGCGCCAGCCCCAGGGTGGTCTTGGCCGAGAAACCGAAGCGGCCGTTGGCTTCGCGTTGCAGCGAGGTCAGGTCGTAGAGCGCGGGCGAGAGCTGGGTCGAGGGCTTGGATTCCTCGGTGACGTTGCCGCTCTGGCCACGGCAGGCAGCCACCACGCTTTGGGCGGCAGCCTGCGACCAGAGGCGGGATTCGCGCTTCTCGGGATCGCGTTCGTCTTTCTTGAATTCCGGGTCGATCCAGCGCCCTTCGTACAGGCCGGCAGCGGCCACGAAGGTGGCGTGTACCTCCCAGTAGTCGCGCGGCACGAAGGCGCGGATGCGGTTCTCGCGTTCGGCCACGATGGCCAGCGTGGGCGTCTGCACCCGGCCCACCGGGGTCTTGAAGAAGCCGCCGTCCTTGCTGTTGAAGGCCGTCATGGCGCGCGTGCCGTTGATGCCCACCAGCCAGTCGGCTTCGGCGCGCGAGCGTGCGGCGGCCTCCAGGGGCTTGAGCAGGCTGTCGTCGCGCAGGTTGGCGAAGGCTTCGCGGATGGCGGCCTGCGTCATGGACTGCAGCCAGAGGCGCTGGATGGGTTTTTTGACCCCGGCGTATTGAATGATGTAACGGAAGATCAGTTCGCCTTCACGCCCCGCGTCACAGGCGTTGATGATGGCATCGACGTCCTTGCGTTTGGCCAGCCGCACCAGCAGCTTCAGGCGCTCGGCCGATTTCTTGTCGGTCGGGCCGAGCTCGAAAGCGGGGGGGATCACAGGCAGATGGGTGAAGCTCCATTTGCCCTTGACCGGATCGTTCGGCGCTACCAGGCTGAGCAAATGTCCGATACTGGAGGCCAGCACGTAACGTTCGCTTTCAAAATAGTCACCCTCGCGCGCAAAGCCTCCCAAGGCGCGTGATATATCCAGGGCTACCGAGGGCTTCTCGGCAATGATCAGCGTTTTGTTCATGAGTATCCAGTGGCGGTCGACCCGCCCTTAACTAGCGCGGATGATAAGAGGGGAGATTCGCGAGATGCAAGTCGGCAGTACTCGACAGGTGGGTTCGGAACTCCACTCATGGCGTCTTTTCCTGGGTCGCGCCACCCTCTGGCTGGCTGTTTTGCTGCTGGGCAGCGGTGTCGTCTGCTGGGTGGCGGCCAACTGGCCCGGCCTGGCCGTATCTTCCCGTTTCGCCCTGGCGCAAGGGGTGCTGGCCGTCACGGTGCTGGTCGCCATCTGGCTGGCCTTGCGCCTGCGCGCCGCGCCAGCCCAGCGTTTGCAGGCCAGTGGTGCGGTCTTGACGCTGGCCGGCGGGCTGCTGGGGGCGCTGCTGGCCCTGTTGGGCCAGACCTATCAGACAGGGGCGGATACCTGGCAGCTGTTTGCCTGGTGGGCGGTCCTGATGCTGCCCTGGGCCCTGATGGCCGCCAGCCAGCCCTTGTGGATATTGTGGTGCCTGGTATTCAACCTGGCCTTGGGTTTGTGGGTAGGTGAGCACTTACTATCTTGGTGGATGACGGGACGCAGCATGGCCTACCCGGCTTTGGTGATGACTCTGGCCAATCTGGTGTTGCTGGGCGTGTGGGAGGCGGTGTTGCGGATTGGCCACGGTTCGACCCGGGCCGGCCCCCGTTTGCTGGCGCTGACGGCGCTGGGATGCCTGATCACCCCCCTGGCTTTCGGCGATCTGTTTTCGGGCGGCCTGGACCAGGGCTTGTTGCTGGCCTGGGTGGTCGTCACCCTTGGCATGGGGGTCTTCTACCAGCGCGCCCGGCGTGATCTCGTCATCCTGGCCATGCTGGCTGCTGGAGTGATCTGCGTTTCGATGCGCCTGGTGGGCCAATGGCTGCTCGAATTGGACCCGGGAGCCTGGGCTGCCCTGCCCCTGGCGGCATTGCTGATGGCCGAAGCCGTTTGGGCCGCGCGTTGGTTGCACGGTTTGGCGCGCTCTGGAGACGAAGCGGGTACTCACTCTGAGGCCCGGCCGGAAACGCCAGCCTCCGTTTCCGCGGGCTCAGCCAGCGGCGCGCAAGCGCTGCCGGCGGGGCCGTCGTTGGCCGCCGCCCCCTGGTACGTGCAGGGGCTGCTGGGCTTGAGTGCCTGGCTGGCGACGATCTTGCTGCTGATCTTTCTGGTGGCCTCGGGCATTGTGCGCAGCGAGTCTTCGGCCCTGGTGACCGGAATCTTCGTGGCCGCCGGTGGCGTGGCGCTGTTGCGGGCCAGCCAGGCGGCCTTCTGGCGTCAGTGCGGCGTGGCCATGGGGTTTGCCGGTCAGCTGCTGATGCTGTTCAGCTTTCTCAATGACACATCGGTGCTGACGGCCAGCGTCTGCGTGGTGCTGATGGCGACCATCGTCTATGTCGGCGCTCCCGACTGGCTGCTGCGTTTCCTGAGCGCCGGCCTGATCGCCTTCGGGTTGACCGGGCTGGCTTCGTACTTCCTGGTGCCGGCGCAGCGCGAAATGTTCGACTCGTGGCTGATGCATGATCTGCTGGGTTCGACCTTCCTGTGGCTGCCGGTGGCGGTGCTGGGGGCGTGGGCGACGGCGCTGGCCTTCTTTGCCGAGCAGCGCCTGCCAGCGGCGCGTGCGCCCATCGTGCAACCGCTGGCCTGGTCCTTTCTGTTTTCGGTTCAAGGCATGGTGTGGCTGGCCGGGGGCGTGGAGGCGGCCCAGCTGCCGCAGCTCTGGCAGCTGCACGCCCCGACCGCCGTGTTGCATGTGGCCGGTGCCGCCCTGCCTGCCGTGGTGGCGTTCTGCCTGCTGTGGCCCCGGCGTGCGGCACTGACGCCGGCCGTGGTCTGGGTCACGCCGCTGGCATTGCTGGGCCTGGCGATCTTCTGGCTGCCCAGCCCCGGTATTGCCTTTGCCCTGGCCTGGTTGCTGCTGGGCTTCGGCCTGGACAAGCCGCGTCTGGTCATCTTCGGCATCGCCGCCGGGCTGATCTACCTGGTGCAGTACTACTACCAGCTGGAGGTGCCGCTGTTGCAGAAAGCCTTCTGGCTGCTGACTGCGGCGGCGCTGGTGTTCGCCCTGCGCATCCTGGTGTGGCTGCTGCCTCACCTGACGCACACGGCCGGCGAACCGGCCGGGCCGCGTGCGCCGGCCGCAGCGGTGGTGCGCCAGCGCATGGCGGTGGTGCTGGGTGCGCTGGTGCTGGTGCTGGGCGTGTGCAACGTCACGATCTATCAGCGCGAACAGGTGCTGGCGCAGGGCGAGGTCATGATCCTGGAGCTGGCGCCGGTCGACCCGCGCTCCCTGATGCAGGGTGACTACATGGCCCTGCAGTTCGGCGCGGCCAATTTCGTGGCCGAGCAACGCGATTCGCAGCGTGGCGATGCCGCGATGGATGGCTATCTGGTGCTGGCCAAGGATGCTGAAGGGGTGGCACGTCCCCTGCGCCTGCAGGCCGAGCCCACGCCATTGGCGCCCGGCGAGCACGCCCTGCGCTACCGGGTGCGCCAGGATGGCGTGCGCCTGATCACCAACGCCTATTTCTTTCCCGAGGGCCAGGGGGAGCATTTCGCCCGCGCCCGTTATGGCGAGATCCGGCTGGATGGTCAGGGCACCGGCCTGCTGGCCCGCATGCTGGATGCGCAGCGTCAGCCGCTATAGCGGATAAGCCCGGGCCCACACCCGGGTGGCGGCGGCCAGGAAGGCCTGCGCGTCGGTGTGCGGCAGGTCGGCAAAGCCCAATGCCCGCCAGGCCGCCTGCAAGGCCGCCAGGGGCCGTTCGATGTCCAGGGGTGGGGCATGGTTCTGCTTGGACAGTTTCAGGCCCGTGTGCGGGTCGGTGACCAGCGGCACGTGCATCACGCGTGGCAGGGGCAGCCCTAGGCAGCGCGCCAGCACGTGTTGCCGGGCAGTCGAACCCAGCAGATCGGCACCGCGCACGATGTCGGTGATGCCCTGGGCGGCATCATCGACCACCACGGCCAGTTGATAGGCCCACAGGCCATCGGCTCGCCGCAGCACGAAATCTCCTACCGCCTGGGCGACATCCTGGCTTTGCGGACCCAGCCAGCGATCTTCGAACGTTTCGACCCCGGGGGGCACGCGCAGGCGCCAGGCGCGGGCTGTGCGGCCCGGCGCCAGGCCATGGCGGCAGGTGCCGGGATAGGGGCGCTCGCCGTCCAGGCCGGCCGGCCCGCGCAGGGCCGAGTCGGTGATTTCACGCCGGGTACAGCCACAGCCGTAGACCAGGCCGGCAGCCTGCAGGGTGTCGAGTGCCTGCAGATAGACGGCATCGCGTTGCGATTGCCACAGCACCTCGCCTTCCCAGTGCAGGCCCAGTGCCTGAAGCTGCTGCATGATCACGCGATCGGCGCCCGGTACGGCGCGCGGCTTGTCCACGTCTTCGATGCGCAGCAGCCAGCGGCCGCCGTGTGCGCGCGCGTCCAGCCAGCTGGCCAGCGCCGCCACCAGCGAGCCGGCATGCAGCGGCCCGCTGGGGCTGGGAGCGAATCGACCGATGTAATTCACGGGAGGCGGAGCGCGGCCAACGGCCGCCTCGCGGGGGCCGTTGGCCGCTTGGGATCAGTGCAGACGGCGGGATTCTTCGTCGTCGAGCAGTTCTTCGAGAACCAGATTGTCGATTTCGGCCTCCTGGCTCCAGAGCACCATGAGAGCGACGATCTTGATCTTGGAGAGCGACACCGGCGCCTCGGGGGAGGCCAGGGCACGGTCGATCACGATCTCGCGCAACGGCGCAGGCAGGACGCCGGTGGATTCGAGAAAGGTGATGAAACCGATGGATTCGCTGCCCAGTTGCTGGTATTCGGCGTCGGTATAGGCGCGGAACCCGGAGGCGGGGGATTGGGCAAGCTCGACGCAGCGCTCGGTGGTTTCGGCCAGGCCGTACAACCAACCCAGAGCATCGTCGATGTCTTCGTTTTCGAATCCCGCAGCGGCAAGCCGCTTGGCCAGGACATCGGCAGCGGGACAGGCTTGCGGCGTGTAGTAGTTTTCGAACAGATAAACCAGGATATCGAACATATGGCGCAATAGTTGCCAGTGAGCCCAGTCTGCCCGTAAATCGGCAGCCCAGCAAACCTGATTTTACTGTACGCGGAACAGTACCTTTGAGCAACCTTCGGCACCGTGGGGCCATCGGCAGGAAAAAGCCCCCGCGCAGGGCGCGGGGGCCACTAGGGAAACGCGGGTGATCAGGCCGCGCTGGGCGCGCTGGGCCCGCCCCGTTTCTGCCACTGATGGATGAAGGCCGGAATGCAGATGGCCAGGCCGATCAGCCCGCTGGTGGCCCCTGGCACGATGGCCAGCAGCGCGCCGATCAGGAACAGCCAGCGCTCCCAGCCCTGCATGTTGGTCAGGAAATAGCGCGAGAATGCCGCCGACAGCAGCACCAGCCCGACCATGCAGCCGATCAGCGTCACCCAGAAGTCATGCCAGGTGAAGTTCGGTACCGAAATCAGCAGCGCCGGCGAGAAGACGAATACGAACGGCACGATCAGCTTGGTGATGCCCAGCCGGAAGGCTGTCAGGCTGGTCTTGAGCGGATCGCTGCCCGCCATGCCGGCCGCCGCATAGGCGGCCAGCGCCACCGGTGGCGTGATGTCGGCCAGGATGCCGAAATAGAACACGAAGAAATGCGCCGCAAGCGGCTCCACGCCCAGTTGCACC